>CANNNH010000079.1 GCA_947505915.1 Comamonadaceae bacterium | reverse complement strand
TGCGTGCTATCGGGGGCAGAGCGCCCTTGCACCTGACCTCGGTAGGTAAATTGTTTTTAGCTGCCGACGACAACGTGCGAGTTCGGGCCTATGCCAACCGAACCGGCTTGCCTGGGCACACCCGTAACAGCATCACCCAATTGGCCGCGTTGGAAAAAGAGATTGCAAAATCTAGGCAGTCAGGCGTTGCCAGCGATAACGAGGAGCTTGAATTGGGTGTCAGATGTATGGCCGCCGGTATCTACGATGACCAAGGCAAGCTGATTGCAGGTTTGTCGATTTCTGCCCCTGCAGACCGGCTAGATGAATCGTGGTTGCCTAAATTGCAGGACACCGCCCAGCAAATTTCACTGGAACTGGGTCATCCCATACATCCTTAAGAGGCAAGCGAGTGGCGGGTTTCTATCCAGCGGCGAACGCGCTCTGCATCTGCGGTACGGCTGAACTTGCCTGCGGAGTCTAAAAAGATCATGATCAATTTACGACCAGCCACTTTGGCTTGCATCACCAAGCACTGACCTGCCTCGGAGATGTAGCCGGTTTTTTGCAAGTCGATATCCCAATTGGGATTCGAGACCAATCGATTGGTGGAGCGGTATTTCAAAGTTTTACGCCCTACTTCGACTTGGAAACCATTGGAGGTAGACAACTCACGCAGGGTGGGATCATTCGCGGCAAAGGCCACCAAGGTAGCCAAATCTTTGGCACTTGATTGATTACGGCTCGACAAACCTGTGGGCTCTGCAAAGCGGGTGTCACGCATTCCCAATTGGGCAGCCTTGGCGTTCATTTGGTTGGTGAATGCATCCAAGCCAGCGGGGTAAGTGCGTCCCAAAGCATGGGCAGCACGGTTTTCGCTGGACATCAGCGCCAAATGCAACAACTCACTGCGAGTCAAGGTTGTCCCTGGGCGCAAACGTGAACCACTGCCTTTTTCGGTATCGATGTCATCAACAGAAATGGTGATGGACTCGTCCATATCGAGATTGGCTTCTTGCACAACCAAAGCAGTCATCAGTTTGGTGATAGAGGCAATAGGCAAAATAGCTTGGTCATTTTTGCTAAGCAAAACTTCCTGCGTATCTTGATCTATCACGTAGGCTACGCTTGACTTGAGTGCAATTTGGTCGTCATCGGCTGAATGCAAGCCGGCCAGTTTGCCAAAAGAAGGGCGCGGAGGAATAACCTTGTGAGCACGTACTTTTTTCTTGGCAACAGCAACCGACTTGGTTTTCACTTTTTTCTTGACAGTTCGAGCCTGCGAAGAAGGTGCCCAGGCCAACAAGGCGGCAACGCAAAGCGCAACAAAAAAACGTGAATTCATACTTTTCAACATGGTGTCCCAGTGAAGGCCCTGAGGAGCCTCGATGCACTAGTGTAGTGCGATTTAAAAATACATGCAAGATCAAAGACTTGCGTGTATTTTTTCAGGTAACCAAGAGGCATTTTCCAAGATGTTTTAGCCTTGCGCCGCTACGCGTTCAGCTTTACTCTGCAATTTATTCAAAGCACTTAAGTATGCTTTTGCAGAGGCAACCACGATATCAGGGTCGGCTCCTACGCCGTTGACAATACGTCCGTTGTTTTGAAGCCTCACAGTGACTTCTCCCTGGCTTTCCGTAGAGCCACTGATGGCGTTGACAGAATAAAGCACCATCTCTGCACCGCTTTTCACATGCTTTTCAATGGCTTTCAAGGAGGCATCAACTGGGCCGTTGCCATGCGCTTCACATGCAATTTCTTTACCTTTGTCGGTAATGACGATAGAAGCAAAAGGCATCTCCCCTGTTTCACTGTGTTGTGACAACTTCACAAAGGAAAAAACGTCGTTGTCATGCGAAATACTTTCTTCGCTGACCAAGGCCAAAATATCTTCATCGAAGATTTCACTTTTGCGATCGGCCAATTCTTTGAAACGACCAAAAGCAGCATTGGTTTCGGCTTCGCTGTCGAGTTCGACGCCCAAGTCCTGTAAGCGCTGCTTGAACGCATTGCGCCCACTCAATTTACCCAACACGATTTTGTTAGAACCCCAGCCCACATCTTCTGCCCGCATGATTTCGTAGGTGTCACGCGCTTTCAAAACCCCATCTTGGTGAATGCCTGATGCATGGGCAAAGGCATTGGCACCCACCACTGCTTTGTTAGGTTGAACCACAAAACCCGTGGTTTGACTGACCATGCGGCTTGAAGCCAAAATATGTTTGGTATCTATGCCAAGCTCAAGGCCGAAATAGTCTTTGCGGGTTTTGACCGCCATGACAATTTCTTCCAAAGAGCAATTGCCTGCCCGCTCTCCCAAGCCATTGATGGTGCACTCGACCTGCCTAGCTCCTCCAATTTGTACACCAGCCAAGGAATTGGCGACAGCCATGCCCAAGTCATTGTGGCAATGCACCGACCAAATGGCTTTGTCGGAATTCGGTATGCGCTCTCTTAATGTCTTGATAAAGATACCGTACAGCTCGGGGACGGCATAGCCCACGGTATCTGGCACATTGATGGTGGTTGCCCCCTCAGCAATGACCGCTTCCAAAATGCGACATAAAAAATCCATATCGCTTCGGTAGCCGTCTTCTGGGCTGAACTCCACATCTGCCACCAAGTTACGGGCGAAGCGAACAGATTGCTTGGCTTGCTCAAACACTTGGTCTGGCGTCATGCGAAGCTTCTTTTCCATATGCAAGGCAGAGGTGGCAATGAAGGTATGAATACGCGACTGTTTCGCGCCTTTCAGCGCCTCGGCGGCACGTGAAATGTCTCTGTCGTTAGCGCGTGACAAAGAGCAAACGGTGGACTCGGTGATGGCGTTGGCAATGGCCTTTACCGCTTCGAAATCGCCATCGGAACTGGCGGCAAAGCCGGCTTCGATCACATCGACTCGCAAGCGTTCGAGCTGTCTGGCGATTCGCAACTTTTCATCGCGTGTCATGGAGGCGCCGGGGGACTGCTCACCATCACGCAAAGTGGTGTCAAAAATAATCAATTTATCAGCCATATTTAAGCTCCTGAAAATTCAATCTACCGATACAAACCGTTCAGCCCCAATGAAAAAGGCCCGATGCGGTAAGCAAACGGGCCTTGGGGAAAATTGCGCAAACGCTACTGATCCAGCCCGTGAAAGCTCTGAAGTAGTAGTAGTAACGATAAATTCATAAGCAGAATGTATCACAGGCTTATGGACGGGAGCATAGCCAAGGTTTTGATGCTCAGTGCAAGCCTTTTTCATCTGGCTCATCTGTCGAGGTACTGATGACACTGGTTGGCAGGCCTTTGTACTTTCGCCATGCATACACGACATAACCGCTGATCCCATAGAAAAGAAAAAGACTGAAAAGCACTGTCGGCGGGTGGATATTGATCAAGGCGATGACCAAAGCGATTGAAACGATCACTGTAAAAGGCACGCTTTTGCGCATCTGGAAATCTTTAAAACTGAAAAAAGGAACATTGCTGACCATGGTCAAGCCTGCATACAGACACACCGCAAACATTAGCCAACGGTTATCTACAGGTGCAAAACCAAGATCGGTCATGAGCCAAATAAAGCCCATCACAAAGGCTGCTGCCGCTGGAGAAGGCAAGCCTTGGAAGAACCGCTTATCGACCGCCGTGGTGTTCACATTGAATCGAGCCAAGCGCAGCGCAGCACAGGCGCAGTAAACAAAGGCCGCAAACCAACCCCAACGACCCAGGTCCTTCAACGCCCACTCATAAGTGATGAGGGCAGGCGCAGCACCAAAGGACACCATATCTGCCAAGGAGTCCATTTGCGCACCGAATTCAGTTTGGGTGTTGGTCATACGCGCAACCCGACCGTCCAAGCTGTCCAACACAATCGAACAAAAAATAGCTATGGCAGACGCCTCAAAGTGGTTGTTCATGGCCATCACGATGGCATAAAAACCGCCAAACAAAGCAGCCAAGGTGAAGAGGTTGGGCAATACATAAATGCCCTTTCGCAAGCGGCTGCGAGGTTGTTCGTCGATGAGGTCCTCTGAATCTTGCATGGACATGGTATTTAAAGGGTTGCCAGCACGGTGGTGGTGGCGCTGACTTTGTCACCAGGCGCCACTTTGGGGATGGCACTCAAAGGTAAATACACATCCACACGAGAGCCAAATCGAATGAAGCCATAGCGCTCGCCTTTAGCCAGCACATCGGTGGGATGCACATAGCAAAGAATGCGTCTGGCAATCAATCCAGCAACCTGAACCAAGGTAACCACATGCTGTTGCCCATTCACGGTGGCGTCAATCACAACCGCATTGCGCTCGTTCTCCGATGATGCTTTGTCGAGATCAGCGTTGACAAACAGACCAGGGAAATATTGAACAGCGCGCACAACACCATCGACACTGGCACGGTTACTGTGAACATTGAACACATTCATGAACACGCTGATGAGCAATGCATCTCGGTCAGCATAGGGGTCACGAACTTTTTCAATCTTGACGATACGCCCATCAGCTGGCGAGAGAACTGCGTTTGCAAGCTCTGGCACAGGACGCGGTGGATCGCGAAAAAACTGCAGCACAAACACCAACACAATGTAAAAAGGAATGGTTGCAACACCGCCCCAAAGAACGGTCGCCAACAGACTCAGCACCAGTGCAAAGCCAATGAATGGCCATCCTTCACGCGCCAGTATGGGATGCGGGTAGTGGTTCATCAGTTACGGGTCTGATCGACCAATTTGTTCTTGGC
This sequence comes from Comamonadaceae bacterium, assembly GCA_947505915.1. Next base: position 1,895 of record CANNNH010000079.1, on the reverse strand, counting down.
AATCCAGGGCATCATGGCGCGAAGTTGAGCACCCACTACCTCAATGGAGTGCTCGGCGGTCAAACGGCGACGCGCTGTCATGCTCGGGTAGCCAGTGCGGCCTTCCAAAATGAACATCTTGGCGTATTCGCCGGTTTGAATGCGCTTTAAGGCGTTGCGCATGGCCACACGTGACTCTTCGTTGATGATTTCAGGGCCGGTGACGTATTCGCCGTACTCTGCATTGTTGGAGATGGAGTAATTCATGTTGGCAATACCGCCTTCATAAATCAAGTCAACAATCAATTTCAACTCGTGCAAGCATTCAAAGTAAGCCATTTCGGGGGCGTAACCAGCTTCAACCAAAGTCTCATAGCCCATCTTGATCAATTCAACCGCGCCACCGCACAACACGGTTTGCTCGCCGAACAAATCAGTTTCGGTCTCTTCACGGAAATTGGTTTCAATGATGCCGGCTTTGCCACCGCCATTGGCCATGGCGTAGCTGAGGGCTAAATCGCGGGCTTTGCCGCTCTTGTCTTGGTGAATCGCCACCAAGTGGGGAACGCCACCACCTTGCGTGTAGGTAGAACGCACGGTGTGGCCAGGTGCCTTGGGCGCGACCATCCACACATCCAAGTCGGCACGGGGAACCACTTGGTTGTAATGCACATTAAAACCATGCGCAAAAGCAAGAGATGCACCTTGCTTCATATGGGGGGCAACATTATTGGTGTAGACCTCAGAAATTTGCTCATCGGGCAACAAAATCATCACCACGTCAGCAATCTTGACCGCGTCGTTGACTTCCATGACATTCAAGCCAGCTTTGCCTACTTTGTCCCAAGATGCGCCGCCTTTGCGCAGTCCGACCACGACTTTGACGCCACTGTCGTTGAGGTTTTGAGCGTGCGCGTGTCCTTGTGAGCCATAACCAATGATGGCCACGGTTTTGCCCTTGATGAGGCTCAGATCACAGTCTTTGTCGTAATAGACTTTCATGGGGTTCTCCTTAAAAATGGGGGATCGTTAAACACGCAAAACGCGTTCGCCACGGCCAATGCCGCAAGCGCCGGTGCGCACTGTTTCCAAAATAGCGCTGTGTTCGATAGCCTCTAAGAAAGCATCGTTTTTGGCCACATCGCCAGTCAGTTCAATGGTGTAGCTTTTGTCAGTTACATCAATCACGCGGCCACGAAAAATATCGGCCATGCGTTTCATTTCTTCACGCTCTTTACCTACCGCACGGACTTTGACCATCATCAACTCACGCTCGGTGTAAGCGCCTTCGGTCAAGTCAACCACCTTGACCACTTCAATCAGACGGTTCAAGTGTTTGGTGATTTGCTCAATCACATCGTCTGAGCCAGAAGTCTGCAAAGTGATGCGTGACAAGCTGGGGTCTTCGGTGGGGGCAACAGTCAGCGATTCGATGTTGTAGCCTCGCGCAGAGAACAAGCCAACCACTCTGGACAAGGCGCCAGCTTCGTTTTCAATCAGTACTGCAATGATGTGTTTCATAGTGGATTCCTCTTTTCGCAACCCTCCCCTACAGGCGGTAACCTGTAGGCTTGGTTATCAATAGATTCGTCTGGGGAAAAATTTCAAAGTTAAAGGTCTTCACTGCCCAAAAGCATTTCAGTGATGCCTTTGCCGGCTTGAACCATGGGGAAGACGTTTTCAGTGGGGTCAGTGCGGAAGTCCATGAAGACGGTTCGATCCTTGAGTCTTCTCGCCTCGCGAAGTGCGGGTTCGACATCCTCAGGACGTTCAATCAGCATTCCCACATGGCCATAGGCCTCAGCCAATTTGACAAAGTCGGGCAAGGCATCCATGTAGCTGTGGCTGTAGCGGCCTGAGTATTCAATCTCTTGCCATTGCCTGACCATGCCCAAATAGCGATTGTTCAGCGCCAC
>CANNNH010000078.1 GCA_947505915.1 Comamonadaceae bacterium | reverse complement strand
CGATTTGATTTTGAAAGACAAGATCACGTTGATGGTGGTGACCAGCACACCAGACACAACCAACCCGGTGTGTGACGTGTGCGAGTTGAATGAAATGCCTTGCATCTCCACTAACTGCCCGTGGCAGCCATGGTTCTTCGGTCGCAAGGGGGATCCGGCCAAAGGTTTTGTCTGGACACACCATTTCTTCTGGGGCTTGGAAGACGTGATCGGCAATTTCACCAACGGCTGGAAAAGCCTCAAGACAAACAAAAAAGTCGGCGGCTTGTTTCCCAACGATGCCGACGGCAATGCCTGGGGCGACAAAACCTTGGGTTTCCCCAAGCCCTTGTCAGAGATGGGTTTCACGCTCACCGATCCAGGTCGTTACCAAAACGGTACGCAAGACTTCAGCGCACAAATTGCGGCCTTCAAAAAAGACGGCGTAGACATCATCACCGGCGTAATGATTCCACCAGATGCAAAGACATTTTTATCGCAGGCCAAGCAGCAAGGTCTCAACCCTAAGGCCATCACACTGGGCAAAGCCCTGTTGTTCCCGGTCGGTATTGAGGCTTTGGGCGAGCTGGGTGCCGGTTTGTCCACCGAGGTCTGGTGGAGTCCGTCGCACCCGTTCACTTCCTCATTGACCAAACAAAGCGCCAAGGATTTGTCCGCTGCGTATGAAAAAGGCAATAACAAACAGTGGACACAACCGGTGGGCTTTGCCCATGCTTTATTTGAAGTGGCCGCAGATACTTTCAAGCGTGCCAAGTCCATCAAACCCGCTGACTTGCGTGATGCGATTGCAGCCACCGACATGGACACCATCGTGGGTCGTGTGAAATGGGGCGGTCCAGGTCCATTCAAAAATGTCAGCAAAACACCGCTGGTTTTGGGTCAATGGGTCAAAGGAACCAAATTCAAGTATGACCTGGTCATCGTCAATAACGAGTTGGCAAAGAACATCCCCACCGGAGGCGCACTCAAGCCGATGTAAGGAGTTCTTGATGGCCTTGCTTCAATTGCAATCGGTCAGCAAGTCCTATGGTGCTTTGCAGGTTATCCAAGATGTTTCCTTTTCTGTGGAGGAGGGACAAACACTGGGTATCCTGGGGCCTAATGGGGCTGGCAAGACCACGTTGTTCAACCTCATCTCAGGCGATGTGGCTTGTGACAGCGGGCAGGTGATCTATGCCGGGCGCGACATCACCCTTGAACCTGCACATCAGCGTTGCCGCAGCGGTATCGGGCGCTCCTATCAAGTGCCCCAGCCGTTCGGCAACATGACAGTATTTGAAAATCTGGTCACTGCGGCTTGCTTTGGCGGCGGTCAAACCGAACGTGCGGCCTGGGAAACGGCACACCAGGTGTTGGCGCTGACAGGGCTGCTGAAGCAGGCCAACGACCCCGCAGGCTCATTGACCTTGCTCAACCGCAAACGCTTGGAGCTGGCGCGCGCCTTGGCAACCAGTCCCAAACTGTTGTTGTTGGATGAAATAGCCGGAGGACTGACGGCGCACGAGGCGCATGAGTTGTTGGATGAATTGCAGCGTATCAAGGCCAGCGGTGTCACCATGATTTGGATAGAACATGTGGTGCATGCATTGCTCTCAATTGCCGATCGCTTGCTGGTGATCAACTTCGGCACGCTGCTGGCTCAAGGCAGTCCGCATGATGTTATGAATGACCCACAGGTTCAGCGTGTTTACATGGGATTGGAAGTCGCACCGGCATGAGCGCTTTATTGCAAACGCATGGCTTGACAGCTTTTTATGGCGACGCGCAGGCATTGTTCGGCATTGACTTCAGCATCAATCAAGGTGAACTCGTCGCCATCATCGGTGCCAACGGGGCAGGTAAGAGCACTTTCATGAAAGCGGTGACCGGTTTGGTCCGTACCCGGGCGCAACAAATTGAGTGGAACGGAAAGCCGATCGGTGGAATGCCAGCAGCAGACATTGTCAAGCTTGGCATCGCGCTTGTACCCGAGGGCAGGCGCTTGTTTCCCAGTTTGAGTGTGGAAGAAAACTTGTTGATGGGTGAATGCGCTGGCCGCACTGGCAGGTGGAACTTAAAGCGCGTGTATGAATTATTTCCCATATTGAATGAGAAGCGATGGCACCCTTCCACTTCTCTCTCAGGCGGTCAACAGCAGATGGTGGCCATCGGGCGCGCAATGATGAGCAACCCCTTGCTGCTGTTGTGTGATGAACTCAGTCTTGGACTGGCACCGATTGTCATCAAAGAAATTTACAGCGCACTGCCGCGTATTTGTGCCGAAGGCATGACGGCCATCATCGTCGAGCAAGATGTCAGCAAGGCGCGTGAAGTCTCCAACCGTTTGTACTGTTTTCAAGAGGGAACGGTGTCCTTGCACGGCGCATCGTCTGCATTGACCGCAGAGCAAATATCGCAGGCTTATTTCGGTATGCCTGACAAGCCTGCGGGCGCAGGAGCAGTCTGATGGATGCGTTGCTGCAAACCGTGTTGCAGGGTATTTTGCTGGGCGGCTTGTACTGTTTGTTCGCGCTTGGCTTGTCATTGATGTATGGCGTCATGCGACTGACCAATACCGCGCAAGGCGATTTCATATTGCTAGGTTCTTTCACTGCGATTGCAGCTATCGCAGGTTTGAAATGGGCGGTGCCTAACAGTGTGTATCTGCCTTTATTGCTGTCGCCCTTGTTGTTGCTGGTGGCCTTCGGGTTCGGATTTGTGTTGCAACGGCAAGTGCTCAACAAAGTGCTGGGCAAAGATCCACTGCCATCACTGGTGGTGACATTCGGCTTGTCCATCGTGATTCAAAACCTGCTGCTTGAAATTTTTTCAGCTGATCCGCGCTCGATTGATTCCCTGGGTCTTAACACCGCCAGTGTGACATTGCCCGGCGGCATGGCGCTTGGTGTTTTGCCCTTGTTTATTCTGGCGCTTGCGCTGTCCGCTACTTATGGATTGCAATGGCTGTTCAATCACTCCGCGCTTGGGCGGAGTTTTCGTGCCGTATCAGATGATTTGGAAATCGCGCAGTTGATGGGCTTGAATGCCAAACGTGTTTACGCCTATGCCACCGGCATCGCTTTCATGTTGATCACTGTCGCCGGTGTATTGCAAGCCATGCGAACCACAGTGTCACCCTCTGACGGTCCGATGCTGTTGTTGTTTGCTTTCGAATCAGTCATCATCGGCGGCATGGGTTCTTTCTGGGGCACTTTGATCGGTGCCTTGCTGCTGGGTATCACGCAACAAATCGGGTTTCGTTTTGATCCCGGTTGGGGCATCTGGTTCGGTCACATTGTTTTTTTGCTGTTGCTGGTGGTTCGCCCGCAAGGCCTGTTCCCAAAAACCGTAGGCTAATGGCATGACCCCTTTCACAGTGACCCGCAGCAATCGATCCAGTCCGCTGGCACTGGCGATGGCCGTGCTGCTGGTTTTGTCTGCGGCTGCTATTCCTTATTGGGCACCCGAGGACAACCGCTCCGCATGGATGCGTGAGTTTGTCGAAATTGCCTGCTACCTGGTGTTTGCGTTGATGTGGAATTTGCTTGCAGGCTATGGCGGCATGGTCAGTATCGGACAGCAGGCTTATTTTGGTTTTGGCGGTTACATCATGTTGATGTTGGGTAATTTCGCAGGCGTCAATCCTTTTGTGGCGGTGCCGCTGGCCGCAGTGTGTGCCGGTTTGGTGTCCGTGCCGGTGTCCTTCGTCGCGTTTCGATTGCAAGGCGGATATTTTGCGGTCGGCACATGGGTGATTGCAGAAGTGTTCCGATTGAGCTTTGCCAATCTGGCCTTTGTTGGCGGAGGTTCTGGCACCAGTTTGACCGCATTCACCGGCATCAGCAAAGCGGTGCGCGAGCAAACTACTTTCTGGATGGCGCTGGGCGGCATGGTTGTGGCTGTGGCTTTGGTTTATATTTTTTTACGCAGTAAACGCGGCTTGGCCTTGATGGCGATTCGCGATAACGAAGTGGCCGCTGAATCCCAGGGCATTGCCGTACAGAGAACCAAGCTGGCTGTGTATGTGGTGGCTGGGTTCGGTGCCGGGTTGGCAGGTGCCCTGTATTACCTGAGCAATTTGCGCATCACGCCGGACGCTGCATTCAGTGTCAATTGGACGGCTTTTGCCATCTTCATGGTTGTGATCGGCGGTATCGGTCGTATTGAAGGCCCCATCGTTGGTGCATTGATTTTCTGGGTGCTGAATAAATTTTTCAGCGACTACGGCAGTTGGTATTTGATGGGCTTGGGTTTGTTGGCCATCTTCATCACTGTGTATTTCAAGCAAGGCTTGTGGGGCTATGCGCAACAGCGTTGGGGCTGGTCGCTGTTTCCGACACAGCGGCGCTTGCACTGATACTGTGGTGCTGCCAACGGCAGACCCCATACATTCAAGGAAAGACATGATCAATATCAACGAACATTCCATCACCCAAGCGGTATTGCAACGTTTGGACAATTGCAATAACCCCCGCTTGAAAACCATCATGTCGTCGCTGGTGAGGCACTTGCATGATTTCGCGCGCGAGGTGCAGCTCAGTGAAGAAGAATGGATGACCGGCATAGCGTTTTTGACAGCCACAGGTCATCAATGCGACGACAAGCGTCAAGAGTTCATTTTGTTATCTGACACGCTGGGGCTTTCCATGCTGACAGTGGCCATGCAAAACGCCAAACCCGTAGGTGCAACCGAAGCCACAGTGTTTGGACCGTTTCACATTGACCAAGCGCCCGAGTACCTGGTCGGTCAGGACATTGCCAACGGTGCCAGCGGTGAACCCTTGTTTGTGAGCGCACGTATTCTTAATACCGAGGGCGAACCTGTGGCTGGCGCTCGCGTGAATGTCTGGCAGGCTGATGCGGATGGTTTGTACGATGTGCAACGCCCCGAACTGCACAACCATCAGGTACGAGGCATTGTGCACAGCGATAACCAAGGTCAGATAGCGTTTCAAACGGTTTTGCCGGTGTCATACCCGGTGCCCACGGACGGCCCTGTCGGTCAAATGTTGCTTGCCACCGGCAGACACCCTTGGCGTCCTGCACATGTGCATTTCAAAATCGATGCACCCGGTTACCAAACGCTGATCACCCATGTGTTCCGTGATGATGATGACTATTTGCAAAGCGATGTCGTCTTCGGTGTGCGTTCATCGTTGCTGGGTAAATACATTCGTCACGAAGCGGGCAAGTCACCGGATGGTCAAACCATGGCAATACCGTTTTACACCTTGAACTTTGACTTTGTGCTCGTCCCGAAAGCTGCGCCATGAGCCAAGTGTTGCATTTGGTGATGTGGAAACTCAAAGGCGACACAGCCGCCGACAAAGCGGCACATGCATTGACACTGAAAATAGCATTTAGGGGTATGCAACATCACTTGCCCGGTTTGTTAGAGGTGAATGCAGGCGCCAATGAGGTCCGGGGTGAGGGTGCTTTTGACTTCGCCATCAGCATGCGGTTTGCTTCATGGGCTGATTTAAAGGCCTACAACATTCACCCGGCGCACGAGGACATCAAGCACATGATGCGCGAGATTCGAACCGAGCGCGCATCCGTAGATTTTGAAATACCCGGGTTAAGGAAGCCAGATGATCAACAAAATTGCAGACAGCGTAGCGCAAGCCATCGGTCAAGTAGCTGACGGCGCCACCGTGATGATCGGCGGCTTTGGTACTGCAGGCATACCCGACGAGTTGATCGACGGATTGATCGCGCAAGGCGCGAAAGACCTGACCTTGATCAACAACAACGCCGGTAACGGCGACACCGGTTTGGCCGCATTGTTGAAAGCAAGGCGTGTTAAAAAAATCATCTGCAGTTTTCCGCGCCAAACCGACAGCCATGTGTTTGATGCGCTGTATCGCAGCGGCGAACTTGAACTCGAACTTGTACCGCAAGGCAACTTGGCTGAACGCATCCGTGCCGCCGGTGCGGGCATAGGAGCGTTTTTCACTCCCACAGCTTATGGAACAGCGTTGGCCAACAGCACCGACGGCAGCCCTAAAGAAACGCGTCTTATCAACGGCAAACACTATCTGCTCGAGTACCCCTTGCATGCCGACTTGGCTTTAGTGAAAGCAGAGTGCGGCGATCGCTGGGGAAATTTGATGTTCAGAAAAGCCGCACGCAATTTCGGCCCCATCATGGCCATGGCGGCCAAGCGCAGCGTGGCCTCGGTGCATGAAGTGGTGAGCCTGGGTCAACTCGACCCGGAACACATCGTCACCCCCGGCATTTTTGTCAGCGCGATTGTGCAGATTGAAAGACGTGCAACCCAGGGTGGCGGCTTCAAAGCCGTTGCTTAAGTCAAACAGGAGCAAGCCCATGGCGATACATAAGCGCAGCAAAGACGAGTTGGCCAAGCGAGTGGCGCAGGACATGTTTGACGGAGCGTATGTGAACCTGGGCATAGGCATGCCGACGCTGGTGGCCAACCATTTGCCGCCCAACATTGAAATTGTCTTGCAAAGCGAAAACGGCATCCTCGGCATGGGCCCGGCGCCAACCCCAGGCGAAGAAGACTATGACTTGATCAACGCCGGTAAACAAGCCGTCACATTACTGCCGGGCGGCGCATACTTTCACCACGCCGATAGCTTTGCAATGATGCGCGGTGGTCATCTGGATATTTGTGTGCTGGGCGCTTTTCAAGTGTCGGCAACGGGTGATTTAGCTAATTGGAGTACTGGGGAACCTGGTTCTATTCCTGCAGTAGGTGGCGCTATGGACTTGGCTATTGGAGCCAAACAAACGTGGGTGATGATGGATCTATTGACTAAAAGTGGTGAAAGCAAAGTTGTTTCAACATGCACTTATCCATTGACAGCTATTGGCTGTGTGAAAAGAATTTAT
>CANNNH010000077.1 GCA_947505915.1 Comamonadaceae bacterium | reverse complement strand
TAACAAAACCGCGCATGCCCACCACCAACGGTTATTGGCATGTAGCCCAGCATAGGTCAGCAAGAGCACAACCCCTGGCGCGGCATACAAGACATAGTGCGGCAACTTGGTGGCAGACAAGGAAAAAAACACCACCACAAAACCAGCCCACAGCAAGGCAAAGCGCAAGATTGGGGTCTGCCACAGTGGTTTCCAACGCATTCCCAAATTGAGAACCAGTGGCGTCCAAGGCATCCACAGCAAAGGCAAGACCAACACAAAATAAAGCCAACCTCCGCCATGACCTTCCATCGGCGCGCTGAAACGGTCAAGGTTGTGGCGCAGGAAAAAACCTTGGATAAATGCGTCCCCGTGGCGCAACCACGCATAGGTATACCAAGGTCCTGCCACCGCGCCAAAGATGAGCCACGACCAGCCATCACGCAAGGTTCGAAGCACCAAGCCTGGCGAAGGCCCCCACCATTGCCACAGCAACAGCACGGCCGCTGGGATCAGCACAGCCACCGGTCCCTTGGTGAGTACCCCCAAGGCCATCCACAAAGCCATTCGCCTGAGCGCACGTCGGTCGTTGTTGCAGAGGTAGCGCCACAGGTCCAGCGCAGACAACATCAACCACAGACCCAGCAAGGCATCTGCTGTGGCGGTGCGGGCCATGGCCCAAGGCCCCAAACTGCTGGCAAAGACCATGGCTGCCAGCATGGCGGCGCGGGGTCCCCAAGCTTGGTAGGCAGTCAGTGCCAGCGCCAAACAAGCAAGCCAACCGGCCAGCGCAGAAGGCAGTCGCAAGGCAAATTCGTTGACCCCGAAAACCTTCACGCTGAGGGCTTGCAGCCAATACACGCCTATGGGTTTGTCAAATCGGTCAGCGCCATTGAGTGTGGTGTGGCCCCAATCGCCACTGACCACCATTTCGCGGGTGACTTCTGAAAAAGCCCCCTCATCCACATCAAACAACAGGCTTTGGCCTAGGGCCAGTAAAAAATAGCCTAGTAATAAAAAGGCAGCTACAAACGCCCAACCGCGACTGACGGGCGCTTCAGACCCTGCCATGCCAGCCTTCATTGTGTTGAGGGGTAGGCGCATCCACCAAATGGTAGGCCTGCGCTTTGCCACCTTCGTAGTAGGTGCGCATCAGCAACTCTGCCAACACGCCGGTGGTGAGGAACTGCAAGCCGCCCAGCACACAGAAAAAGCCAACGAACATCAGGGGACGCGTGCCAATCGATTCCCCCATGAATTTCAGCGCCATCAAATACACCAATATACCCATGCCCAGCGACAGCACTGCCAAGCCAATACCGCCAAAAAAGTGGCCGGGTCGTGTGCCAAAGCGCAAAAAATAATGGATGGACAACAAGTCCACGATCACCCGCAGGGTGCGTGAAATACCGTATTTAGATTGACCCTTGGTACGTGCGTGGTGGCGCACTGGCAACTCGGCCATGCGGTCTGCTGAGGTGACGGTGGAGAGCCAAGCAGGGATAAAGCGGTGCATCTCGCCATAGAGGCGAATTTTGCGCAGCACTGGTGCTCTGAAGGCTTTCAAACTGCAACCCAGATCTTTGAAGTTCAAACCACTCACCTTGCGAATGAGGCGGTTGGCAAAGTAAGAGGGGATTTTGCGCAACAAAAAACCATCTTGGCGGTTTTGCCGCCAACCTGCCACGATGTCTTTGTCCTCAACCAGCAAGTGCTCGACCAGCATGGGAATATCACGCGGGTCGTTTTGCAAGTCGCCGTCCATGGTGACGATGACGTCGCCTCTGGCGCAGTCGATGCCTGCCTGCATCGCAGCGGTTTGGCGAAAGTTGCGTTGCAGGCGCAAAGCACGGATGTGCGGCCCGACGTCGGCGGCGTGTTGGCTGAGGCGAAACCATGTGCCGTCGGTGCTGCCGTCATCGATGATGACCAGCTCCCAAGGCCAAGGGTAGTCGCTGAGCGCGGCTTGAACGGCGTCGATCAAATCGGCAGCAAGTTCGACTTCGTTGTACATGGGGACCACCACGGACAAACGGTGGGCAGGTATTCGGTTGGGCATGGTCGAGGAGGTCATTCAGCTATTGTCGCCATTCGCAGAGTCGGTTTGTGGCCAGCTTAAAACTGCCCATGCCAGCAGGGCCGCACCCAAGGACAGCGCCAGACAAAAAACGTGGACCAGCAGGGCGGCTGCAGGTAATTGGGACGCCATATGGGTATCGGTTATTCCAGCCGCCAGCCAAACACCTGCTTCGTAGGTCCCCAGTCCTGCAGGCCCTTGCAAGGGCAACAAACCCGCCCATTCGCCGCCCAATGCGCCTTGAAAAGCAGCTTTGATGGGCATTGCCAAGAGTGAAGACAGCAAGATGGCCACTACGCACAACTTGCAGACCCAGTTACCAAGCGACAGCAGCCAAGCGCTGCGCGGGGCTCTGCGGTGCAGCACACTGCGCAATACCCGCGCCCATGCGCTTCGGCGCTTGAGCAGCCAAAGCCAATAGTTGGCTGGCAACATGACCAAGCCCAAAAGTACACAGCTACAAAGTACTGGCCAGCCCCAGTGCAGATCAGGCCACAGCCACACCAGCAGCAAGCCCAAAACGCCTGCATCTTGAATGCGCAGCCACATCAAACTTCGCAATGATTGACCTAAAGGTGCGGCGAAAACATGCTTTACCAGCAAGGGGTAACCCGCTTCGCCAGCCCTGAAAGGCAAGACCAGTACAGCGGCGTTATGCAACAGCACCAAGCGCATGGCGGTCAGCAAATTCACCGGCCTGCGCCAGTGCCACTCTTGTTGCACCCGCCTACCGCGCAACACAAAACTCAGCATCCACAGCAGCGAGCAAGCCAGCCATAACCATGCAGGCACCTGCGCCGCGCTTTGTGCAATCCTCGAAACGTCTACATGCCGCAGCAACCAAAACAGCAACAGACAGCCTAGGCTCCAGCCCAGCAACAGTTTTGACCATTTTTTCAGCGCAAGCCGCGAAGTCATCCCTGCGACCTTTGGTGCTGCAAACCTAAGAAACGGCTCACGGCGCTCAGCAGTCCTATCAGCGCAACCAAGCCCAAGGCAAGCTTGCCGGCAATTTCAGGAGGAGCGACGACCGCTAAATAAATGACCAAGCCTATTTCCAGAATAAGCAACAGCCAGTTGCCCGAACGCGCAGACAAATAAGGTGTCCAAGACCACCACCATTCCCAGCGCTGAGCCAGCCAAGCGATCCATATGCCAAGCCCAAGGCCTGCGAGCACATCCGCTGGCCAATGGGCCCCCACCACCACCCTAGAGAAGGCCACCACCAAGCCACCTAAAATCAGAAGGAACAGCAATGCCTTGCGGCGCAAAAGTGAGGGGTACATGAGCACGATCAGGCAGACCAAGGTTGACGCCGCCAAGGCATGTCCGGAGGGCATGGCGTTGGCAGATGCTGGAGGGTTGCCCATGGGGCTGAGGAGGGCGATATCCAATACTGCCAAGGGCCTGGGTACGGAAAACCACATCTTCAAGACGGGCGACACCACAGACCCGATCAAGAACCCTTTGATGGCCAAAGCCGCCCCTCGGCGACTCGATCTACCGATGGCCAGCAACACCAGCAGCACCACTGCAGCGTCGCCCCATTGGGTGATAAAAATCCAAAGCCACGCGGGTCCCATATCGGCTGAGTGCACTGCCAGCATGGCCTCGCGGTTCAAATCCGAGCGCCATAAACCCCAAGCCAAAAGCAGCAAACATGTGGCCAGAAACAGTGCAATCGACTGGCTTCTTGCTGACACCCGCGGAGTTGAGCTAAAGAGCTGGCGCATGACGGGTCTGAACCTCAACAAGCAATGAATGCCAAAGATTGAATGACATGAGCAAAAAAATATTGGTAACTGGTGTGGCGGGTTTCATAGGCTCACACTTGGTGAAAAGCCTGCACGCCTTGGGCCACGACGTGGCCGGTTGCGACAAAGTTGACCCAGCCACGGGCCTTGGTGGAGCTGCTGATGCGGCAGACCCATTTTTGGCGCGCTTGCGCAAAGAGCGGTTGGCAGCTTGTGTCACCCAGTGTGGCGTGAAGTATTTTCAAATCGATATTGGGCAAACAGATGCCTTTGCTTCAGTGGTGGCACAGTGGCAACCCGACACGGTGGTGCATCTGGCAGCGCAGGCAGGTGTCAGGCATTCGATGCAAGCGCCCATGGATTTTGTCACACCCAATCTGGTGGGTTTCGCCCATGTGCTGGACGCTTGTCATCGTCTGAAAGTCCCCCGACTCTTGTACGCCAGTTCCTCCAGCGTTTACGGTATGCGCAGCCAAGTCCCTTTCATGGAAACAGACCGTACCGATCAACCTCAGTCGTTTTATGCCGCCACCAAAATGGCCAATGAAATGATGGCCTATGCCTACCATTCACAGTACGGTATGGCATCGCTGGGTATGCGGTTTTTTACCGTCTACGGCCCATGGGGGCGAACCGACATGGCGCCCTTTATGTTCGCCCAAAATATTCGCAGAGGTCTGCCCATCAAAGTCTTTGGCGAGGGCAAGCTGCGACGGGACTTCACCTATATCGACGACATTGTTGAGGCTATAGGGGGTTTGGTTGCTCGCCCTGAGTTGGCGCAGGGAGCGCAAATTGTGAACATGGGGCACCAGCGCCCTGTTGAGGTCAATGCCTTTATCGATTTGCTGGCAGGACATTTGAAGCGTCAGCCCATCATCGAGTATGCGCCTATGCAGGTGGCCGATGTGGCCTTGACCTGCGCCAGTGAAGATCGCTTGGTGGCCATGTTGGGCAGCTGGCGCGAGACCCCCTTGGATGCCGGCTTGGAACATTTTGTGAAATGGTTAGAGGCTTGGGACCCAATGACCTGAAGTTGCCCCTAGACTAAACAGCACCCCCTAACTTACCCAACCATTTTTTCAGGACCCGCCATGAATACCCCATCAATTTCAAAACGTTTGCTGTGCATAGTCGGTTTTTCATTGGCGCTGCCTTTGCTCGCGGTTGCCGCCGACATGCCTGTGGCTTCGCCTGCTTCAAAGGGCTTGGTGGCAGAACGTCTGTCACGTATTCGTCCTGTCATTCAGACAGAAATCGATGCCAAGCGTATGCCGGGTGCGGTCTTGCTGATCGCGCGTAAAGGCGCTGTGGTGCATACAGAGGTGGTGGGCTTGCAAGACCCTGCCAGCGGTAAGCCGCTCAAACGTGACAGCTTGTTCCGTGCGTATTCGATGACCAAACCCCTGGTCTCAGTCTTGGCCATGATGATGGTCGAAGAAGGTCAACTTCAGCTGGCCGACCCCGTGGGCAAATTTCTTCCTGCATTGGCCAATATGCAAGTCATGGCCAACCCTGCGGACGCCTCAGGTACTACCGTGAATGCTGTTCGTCAAATCACCGTGTACGACCTGTTGCGCCATACCTCAGGGCTGACTTATGCTGAATTCACGCGATCCCCCAGCATGAAAAGCGCCTACCAGCAAGCCGGTTTGTTTTCTCCCGACATACCCTCTTTGTGGATCACGCTCACACCAGAGCAGCAGGTCGAAGCTTTTGCCAAAGCGCCTTTGCAATGGCAGCCTGGCAGTACTTGGGAATACAGCTTGTCCACCGACTTGCTCGGCAGGGTACTCGAGGCGGTGGGCAAAAAACCTTTGGGCAGTTTGCTCGAAGAAAAATTGATCAAACCCTTGGGCATGAAAGACACCCACTTTGTGGTCCCCTCCAACAAAGCTGACAGACTGGCGCAAGCCTTGGCCATAGACCCCCTGACCAAAGCGCCCATGCCTGCAATGCTGGACGTGACCAAGGCCCAAGGCAATGACTCGGGAGGTGCGGGTCTGAGTACCACCGCTGACGATTACCTGCGGTTTTGCCAGATGCTGCTCAATGGTGGCAGTTTGGATGGCCGACGCTATCTCAGCAGAAGTACGGTGGCGCTGATGACCGCCGACCATCTGGGCCCTAAAGTCGCTACACCTTTGCAGCCTGGCGAACTTTTAATGGGCGTTCAAGGCTACACCTTTGGCCTAGGGTTCATGGTCCGCCAAGGCGCAGGCATGGCCAGCGTTCCTGGTTCGGAAGGAGACTATGCTTGGGCAGGTGCAGGCGGTACCTTCTTTTGGATAGACCCTAAGGAGCAACTTATCGGTGTATTAATGGCACAAACACCTGGTCCCATTCGCCAATACTATCGGCGCATGGTCAAACAATTGGTTTACCAAGCATTGGAGTAAATTGTGCCCATCACTCAAAAAAAACTGCTCGAGCATCTGAATAAAGAGGTTTATTGCAAACTGGGTGTTTCACCTGTTCACGGTATCGGCGTGTTCGCCGTGCGAGCCATTCCCAAAGGAATTCACCCGCTCAAGAGTTACTTGAACGTTAAAGAGGTGGATATTGATAAAAAGCTGATTAAAGATTTGCCCAAAGGTGTGCGCCAACAAATCGACACCTTTTGCTTTTACAACAAGAAAACCGTGTCTATTCCCACCATTGGGCTGAATTCATTTGATTTGGCGGTCTACCTCAACCACTCCAAAAAACCCAATTTGAGGTTTAAAAAAGCTGGCGTACTGATAAGCCTGAGGAAAATCGCCGAAGCTGAAGAACTGTTTATCGATTACGACATCAGCTTCGGCGAGAAGCACTTTTTCTAAAAACCAGCTTAACCCACCATGGCCAAAACCATGGTGTCATCGGTTTGCGTAACAGCGGTTTCATCTCGGAAGATTTGGTTGAACTGGTGGGGTTTGAAATCAGTGACCAATGGCGAGCTAGGGTCTGTGGCCAAAGGGTGTGCTGTATCAATCAGCGCCATGGCATAAATGGGTTCAAAGTCGGTCACAAACAAAGCCTTGTAGCCGTAGTCATCGACGGGGCCGAGGTTGTAGTAGCGCAAGCCATT
>CANNNH010000076.1 GCA_947505915.1 Comamonadaceae bacterium | reverse complement strand
TAAAAATCCTCCGCGTTCGTTAGCACAATATCTGCTTTGTGCAGATACCCGCATTCTATGGACTTCCCGCCGGATGGGGCAAATTTTCTGGAGTGGCCACCTATTTTTAATAAGGTTTTCGACTGAAAACTGCATTTTCTGCGGTTTGCCCTGCGCTGGACAGACTTGCGTATGCTTGGCGGTTTAAGCTTTCGATGGAAATTGCCATGCAAACCAAGCCAATCCTAGAGTTCAGCGATGTCAAAAAAATAGCGGCAGCCGCTGAGGCTGAAGCGCTTCAAAACAACTGGGCCGTGAGCATTGCCATCGTGGACGACGGCGGGCATTTGCTGCACTTGTCCCGGCTCGACGGGGCTCCACCACTGACCTCGCACATGGCGCCCGCCAAAGCCAACACAGCAGCCATGGGACGGCGTGAAACCCGGATTTATGAAGAACTCATCAACGGCGGGCGAATTTCTTTTTTAAGTGCGCCGTATGTCGAAGGCCTGCTCGAAGGCGCTGTGCCGATCATGAAAGACGGCTTTTGTTTGGGCGCCGTCGGTGTGAGCGGTGTCAAATCGGCCGAAGACGCGCAGATTGCGCGAGCCGGCATCGCAGCCCTTTAGTACACCAGCCGCTCGGGCCGCACTTCCTGCAAGATGGTGGTGGCAATTTCTTCGATCGACTTGGTGGTGGTAGACAGCCAGCGGATGCCTTCGCGCCGCATCATCGCCTCGGCCTCATGAATCTCATGGTTGCAGTTGGGCAAGCTGGCATAAGCCGAATTGGGCCGGCGCTCATTGCGGATCTGGCTCAGGCGCTGCGGATCGATTGTCAGGCCGAAGATTTTTTTGCGGTGGGGCACCAGCGCTGGCGGTAGTTGCCGGCGATCAAAGTCCTCGGGAATCAGGGGGTAGTTGGAGGCCTTCAGACCGTATTGCATGGCCAGGTACAGCGAGGTGGGCGTTTTGCCGCTGCGGCTCACGCCGACCAGAATCACGTCGGAGCCGGCCAGGTCGCGGTTGCTCTGGCCGTCGTCATGCGCCAGTGAAAAGTTGATGGCCTCGATCCGGTCGTCGTATTCCTTGCTTTTGGAGGCATCAGAAAAGCGGCCCACCCGGTGGTTGGATTTGATGCCCAGTTCGCTCTCCAACGGCGCGACAAATATACCGAACATGTCCAGCAGCATGCCGTTGCACTGGGCTTTGATCACGGCCAGCACTTCCATATTGACCAGCGTGGTGAAGACGATGGGGCGCTTGCCTTCGACCTCGGCCGTGTGGTTGATCTGCCGTACCGCCTGGTGCGCCTTGTCGACGCTGTCAATGAAAGGCAGCCTGACGTGGCGGGGCTTGATCTCAAACTGGGCCAGGATGGCGTTGCCAAATGTCTCAGCGGTGATACCGGTGCCGTCAGAGATGAAAAATACGGTGCGATGGGGCATGTAGGCTGTCCGTTTCAGGTTACGGCAGGTCGCGCGGGTCCCGCCCTTTACAATGCCCGATTATCCAGTTTCTGACGCCATGCACCGCAACAACCCCCTCAAACAACAACAAGGTTGGCTGCCGCACATGGTGAATTGCCCGGTTTTAAAACCTCCCGGAGTATTTCTATGTCTAAGCTGTTTGAGGCGACCGCCCTGGTCGTGCCGTTTGAGAACCTGAGGATGACAGACGTCGAGTCTGTAGGCGGCAAGAACGCCAGCCTCGGCGAGATGATTTCGCAACTGCCCACCGGCCCCCAGGGGGTGCGTGTGCCCACCGGCTTTGCCACCACGGCGCACGCTTTTCGCGTGTTTCTCTCACATGCCGGGCTCGACAAAAAAATCAACGGCGTTCTCGACAAGCTAGACACCGAGGACGTGCGGGCGCTGGCTGCGGCCGGCGCGCAGATTCGCGCCCTGGTCGAAGCCCAGCCTTTTCCGGCTGACTTTGAAGCCGCCATCCGAAAGAGCTTTGCGCTGCTCAGCGCCGGCAACCCGCAGGCCAGCTTTGCGGTGCGCTCCTCGGCCACGGCCGAAGACTTGCCTGACGCCTCGTTTGCCGGCCAGCAGGAAACCTTTTTGAACGTGGTCGGCGTCGAAGACGTGCTGCACAAGATGAAGGAAGTTTTTGCTTCTCTCTACAACGACCGCGCCATCAGCTACCGCGTGCACAAGGGCTTTGCCCATGCTGATGTGGCGCTGTCCGCCGGCGTGCAGCGCATGGTGCGCAGTGACCTGGGCGCCGCCGGTGTGATGTTCACCATCGACACCGAAAGCGGCTTTGAAGACGTGGTGTTCATCACCTCCAGCTATGGTCTGGGCGAGACGGTGGTGCAGGGCGCCGTCAACCCGGATGAGTTTTATGTGCACAAACCCATGCTGCGTGCCGGCCACCGTGCGGTGATCCGCCGCAACCTGGGCTCCAAGCTCTTGCAGATGGAATTCACCACGGCCGAAGAGAAAAAAGTCGGCGGCAAGCTGGTCAAGACAACTGACGTGCCGGTGGAGCTGCGCAACCGCTACTCGCTGACCGACGCTGATGTCGAGCAGCTGGCGCGCTACGCGCTCATTATTGAAGACCATTACGGCCGTGCCATGGACATCGAATGGGGCAAAGACGGTACCGACGGCGAGCTGTACATATTGCAGGCCCGCCCGGAAACCGTTAAAAGCCAGTCCAAAGGCAAAGCCGAGCAACGCTACAAGCTCAAGGGCAAGGGCACCGTTTTGACCGAGGGCCGCGCGATCGGCCAGAAGATCGGTACCGGCCCGGTGCGCATCGTGCGGCACATCTCCGAGATGGACCAGGTGCAGGCGGGCGACGTGCTCGTAACCGATATGACCGACCCTAACTGGGAGCCGGTCATGAAGCGCGCCAGCGCCATCGTCACCAACCGCGGCGGGCGTACCTGCCACGCGGCCATCATTGCCCGCGAGTTGGGCATTCCGGCCGTGGTTGGCTGTGGCGACGCCACCGAGCAACTCAAGGACGGCATGCTGGTGACGGTGAGCTGCGCCGAAGGCGACACAGGCAATATTTATGACGGTCTGCTGGAAACCGAAGTTACCGAGGTGCAGCGCGGAGACATGCCGCCCATCGACATCAAGATCACGATGAACATCGGCAACCCGCAACTGGCTTTTGATTTTTGCCAGATACCCAACCACGGCGTCGGCCTGGCGCGGCTTGAGTTTGTCATCAACAACAACATCGGCGTGCATCCCAAGGCCATCCTCGACTACCCGAACGTGGATGCAGACTTGAAAAAAGCTGTCGAGAGTGTGGCCCGGGGCCATGCCTCGCCGCGGGCCTTTTATGTCGACAAAGTCGCAGAAGGCGTAGCGACCATCGCTGCGGCCTTCTGGCCCAAGCCGGTGATCGTGCGCTTGTCGGATTTCAAGTCCAACGAATACCGCAAGCTCATTGGCGGTTCGCGTTACGAGCCCGAAGAAGAAAATCCGATGCTTGGCTTTCGCGGTGCAGCCCGCTACCTCAACCCCGACTTCGCCGAGGCCTTTGCCATGGAATGCGAAGCCCTGCGGAGAGTTCGCAAGGACATGGGTCTGACCAACGTCGAGGTCATGGTGCCCTTTGTTCGCACGCTGGGCCAGGCCAAGGCGGTCACCGAGCTGCTGGCCCAACACGGTCTCAAGCGCGGCGAAGACGAACTGCGCCTCATCATGATGTGTGAGGTGCCAAGCAATGCCGTACTGGCCGACGAGTTTTTGGCCTACTTTGACGGTTTTTCCATTGGCTCCAACGACCTGACCCAGCTGACGCTGGGCCTGGATCGTGACTCCGGCCTGGAAGTGCTGGCCAAAGATTTTGATGAGCGCGATCCGGCCGTCAAGGCCTTGCTCAGTCTGGCGATTCAGGCCTGCCGCCGCCAGGGCAAGTACGTGGGCATTTGCGGCCAGGGCCCCAGTGACCATCCGGACTTTGCGCACTGGCTGCGGGATCAGGGCATTGGCTCTATCTCGCTGAATCCGGACACCGTGATCGACACCTGGAAAAACCTGTCAGGCTCAGGCGCAGTATGAGCCTGACGCGTCGCCGGCATTTGCCCTGTCAAATCTGGCGGCGCAGGCCTGGCGACCTGGCCCTGCTTCTGAATCGGGGGGGCTGGCATGTCCGGTGACGTCTCATCAGATACCGAGTTCAGGCAGGCCGTTAACCGCGTTTACCGCTGGTATGCCGCTGGTTTCATCGCCTTTGTGTTGGTCTTGGCATTGTTGGAACAGCAGGGCTTGTCCAGGCAAGGGATAGGCCTGATTTTTCTGCTGGCCACCATCGGGCTGTATGCCGGCATCGGCATCATGAGCCGGACCACCGATGCTTCTGAGTATTACGTCGCGGGGCGCCGCGTACCGGCGGTCTACAACGGCATGGCCACGGGCGCTGATTGGATGTCGGCGGCCTCCTTTATCAGTCTGGCCGGCACGCTGTACCTGACGGGCTTTAACGGCCTGGCCTTCATCATGGGCTGGACCGGTGGTTACTGTCTGGTGGCTTTTTTGCTGGCGCCTTATCTGCGCAGGTTCGGTCAATTCACGATTCCCGATTTCCTGGGCGAGCGCTATGGCGGGAATCTGCCGCGCATGCTGGGCGTGCTGGCCGCGCTGCTGTGCTCTTTCACTTACGTGGTGGCGCAAATTTACGGGGTTGGCATCATCACAGCACGCTTGACCGGCGTGGCGTTTGAGCTGGGGATTTTTCTGGGTCTGGGCGGTATTTTGCTGTGCTCATTTTTAGGGGGCATGCGGGCGGTCACCTGGACGCAAGTCACGCAGTACCTGGTGATCATCGTCGCTTACTTGCTGCCTGTGGTGTGGTTGTCAGTCAAGCAAACCGGTATTCCAGTGCCGCAAGCTATTTACGGCTACCAGTTGCAAAAAGTCAGCGTGCGCGAGGACGAGCTGATCCAAGACCCCAAGGAGCAACAGGTCCAGCAAATCTTCAGTCAGCGCTCGGCCGAGCTGGCGGCCAAGCTGCAGTATCCGGCAGCCGCTTTGTCGGCAGACCGGGCGCGTGCCAACCGCGAGGTCGCCGCCTTAAAGGCCTCGGATGCGCCTGTGTTCGACATTTATGCCGCCGACCGGGCGCTGTCCAATTTGCCCCGCAATCCCGAGGCGGCGCGCGCCTTCTGGACGCAGGCCAAAGCGGAGGCCGATGCCAAATCCAGGCCGCTCAATGGCATGCCGCCGCATGCACAGCAGTTTGCCGGTGACCCGGCGGGCGATGAGCATGCGCGCCATGAGTTTGAAATCTCCAGGCGCAATTTCCTGGCGCTGGTGTTCTGCCTGATGGTGGGCACGGCCGCACTGCCGCATATTTTGATCCGCTACTACACCGTACCCAGCGTGCGGGAGGCACGGCAATCGGTGACTTGGTCGCTGTTGTTCATCGTGCTGGTCTACATCACGGCCCCGGCGCTGGCAGTGTTGGTGAAGTATGAAGTTTTCACGCTGGTGGTCGGAACCCCATTTAGCCAGTTGCCCGACTGGATCACTGCCTGGAACAAAGTAGACCCGTCCTTGCTGTCGGCTGTGGACGTGAACCGGGACGGTATTTTGCAGCTCAATGAGCTGTCGATAGGCGGCGACATCATCATGCTGGCGGCCCCGGCCATCGGCGGTTTGCCCTATGTGGTCTCGGGCCTGGTGGCAGCCGGTGGGCTGGCCGCGGCGCTGTCCACCGCCGACGGCTTGTTGCTGACGATCTCCAGCGCCCTCAGCCATGACGTTTACTACAAGATGATTGATCCAAATGCCTCAACCGCCCGCCGCGTGACCTTGTCCAAGGTGCTGCTCTTGGTGGTGGCTCTGGGGGCAGCCTATGTGGCTTCTCTCAAACCGGCGGATATCCTGTTTCTGGTTTCGGCGGCCTTTTCGTTTGCTGCGGCTGCTTTTTTCCCGGCATTGACGCTGGGCATTTTCTGGAAGCGGGCGACCGGCCTGGCTGCTTCGCTGGGCATGGTCGCGGGCCTGGGCACCACACTGGTGTACATGAGCATGACCCAGCCCTGGATGCGCAGCCTGTTTGGCGTGACCCGGCCAGTTGAGCTGTGGTGGGGCATTCAGCCGATTTCGGCCGGGGTGTTCGGGGTGCCGGTCGGCTTTGCTGTCATTTTCGTGGTCAGCTTCCTGACCCGGCGCCCGGACACCCAAGTCATGGATCTGGTAGACCATGTGCGCTACCCCGCAGCACTGCCTCTTAGGCCTGAAAAAAGACAAGTTTGAGCTCCGTTGGCCGGCGGGCTATAATCATGGGCTTCGCCTTGCTGCACCCTTAACGACGCTGGGGCAGCTTTTACCAACCATAAGGAGAGTTTATGCGTCACTATGAAATCATCTTGATGATCCATCCGGATCAAAGCGAGCAGGTTCCGGCCATGCTGGAGCGCTACAAAGCCATGATCACCGCAGGCGGTGGCAAGGTTCATCGCGTGGAAGACTGGGGTCGCCGCCAACTGGTTTATCTGATCCAGAAACTGGCCAAGGCCCATTACCTGTGCATCAACATTGAAGCCAGCCAGGCTGTGATGGACGAGATTGAGCACGCGTTCAAGTTCAATGACGCGGTTTTGCGTCACATGACGGTGGCTAAGAAAAAGGCCGAAACCGGCCCCTCCATCATGATGCGCAACGTCGAGCGGGAAGAAGCCCGTAAATCTCAGCAGGCGGAATACGCTGCCTCTTAAGGCGCTGTTTTTTGTCGAACGCGTTTGCTGTTTGTACGAACTGAAATTTGAGTGAACCATGTTGATCTGACGGCGAGTATTGTGGAGGCCAGCCCTCTGCGTTACACGCCAGCCGGTCTTCCCGCTGTTAACTTTGTTCTCGATCACGAGTCTGAAGTCACCGAAGCAGGAACCACCCGGCCAGTCAAACTGAGCATCAAGGCAGTAGCTTTTGGTGCTTTGGCCGAACAGGCCGATCGGCTGCCTTTGGGGCATGCCTTCAAGTTCAGCGGTTTCCTT
>CANNNH010000075.1 GCA_947505915.1 Comamonadaceae bacterium | reverse complement strand
TTGAACAAGGCCAGGTTTTGGAAAGTACGGGCCACACCCATGACCGCCACTTGGTGGCTGTCCATGTGGCTGAAGGTTTGGCCTCGGAAAGTGATGTTGCCTTGCTGCGGCGTGTACACACCGTTGATGCAATTGAGCATCGAGCTTTTGCCCGCACCATTGGGGCCGATGATGGCGCGAATTTCATGCTCGCATACATTGAAGCTGATATCGGACAGGGCTTTAACGCCACCAAACTTCAGCGATATATTGTGCACATCCAAAATCACATCGCCAATGACTTTGCTCATGCGGCATGCTCCACAGGGGCGAAGGTGCGCGCATCCATCAAGCGCAAATGAGCGCTGACACTGCCGGTTCTGCCATCTTCAAACTTGACCGCAGTTTCAATGAACTGCTCTGCCAAGCCTTGGTACAAAGCGTCCACCAAGACAGCGTATTTTTCGGCGATAAAACCGCGCCGCACTTTGTTGGTTCGGGTGAGTTCGCCGTCATCTGCGTCAAGTTCTTTGTGCAGCACCAAGAAGCGGCTGATTTGGCTGCCAGCGAGCAAGGCGTCTGATGCCAAATCGGCATTGACCTTTTCCACACATTCGAGCATGAGTTGGTAGACCTCGGACTTTTGCGCCAAATCGGTATAGCCTGCATAACCCAAGTTGCGTCGCTCTGCCCAATTGCCCACCGCTTCAAAATCGATATTGAGCATGACACAGACTTTGTCGCGGCCATCGCCATAAGCCACCACCTCTTTGATGTGCGGGAAAAACTTCAGCTTGTTTTCCACATACTTGGGCGCAAACATGGCACCGTCGCTCGCGCCTCCTTGGATGCGCCCCACGTCTTTGACTCGGTCAATGATTTTCAAATGGCCATGGCTGTCGATAAACCCTGCGTCATTCGTGTGGTACCAACCATCTGCTGTCAACACCTCTGCTGTGGCTTCAGGATTTTTGTAATAGCCTTTGAGCAAGCCGGCAGACTTGACCAACACCTCGCCCTGCTCTGACACCTTGATCTCTACGCCCGCACAAGGCACACCCACGGTGTCGGCTCGCGCTTGGTTGTCGGGTTGCAGACAGACAAATACGGCGGTTTCGGTGGAGCCATACAACTGCTTTAAGTTGATGCCAATGGCGCGGTAGAAATTGAACAAATCGGGGCCAATCGCTTCACCGGCGGTGTAGGCCACCCGCACACGCGAGAAGCCGAGGTTGTTGCGTAAAGGACCGTAAACCAGCACATTGCCCAGACCGTAAATCAACTGCCCCCACAGGCCTATGGACTGGCCATCCATGCGCGCAGGACCATAGCGTCTGGCAATGTCCATGAAGTAGGAAAACAAACCGCGCTTGGGCGCGCTTGCATCTTCCATGCGAATCATCACGGTGGTGAGCATCCCCTCAAAGACACGCGGTGGTGCGAAGTAATAGGTGGGGCCAATTTCTTTCAAGTCGATATTGACCGTGGCAGCCGACTCGGGGCAATTCACCACATAGCCACAACACAACCACTGCGCGTAGCTGAAAATATTTTGCCCAATCCAGGCAGGTGGCATATAGGCCAAGACTTCTTCTTTTTCGCTTAAATGGTCAAAGTCTGCGCCAGCTTTGGCACGGTCTAGCAAACTGCGGTGGGTATGCACCACCCCCTTGGGGTTGCCCGTGGTGCCCGAGGTAAAAAACATGGCCGCCACGTCGTCGGCTTGGTTGATGGCCACTTCTTTGTCGAAAAATGTGGGGGTTTGCTTGGCAAACTGCTGGCCCTTGTCTTGCAAGTCCGACAGGCTTGCCAAACCAACTTGCTGGTAGTTGCGCAATCCGCGTGGGTCGTCAAAAAAAATGTGCGCCAATTTTTCACAATCTGGCCGAATTTCCAGCAACTTATCGACCTGCTCTTGGTTTTCCACCACCGCAAAACGCACATCGGCATTGTTAATGGGAAATAAATATTCTGTGGCGACAGCGTCTTGGTAAAGCGGCACTGGAATAGCACCCAAACTTTGCACCGCCAACATGCTGGCGTACAAGCGCGGGCGATTGGCCCCCACCACGATCACATGTTCGCCGCGTTGCAAGCCGGCTTGGTGTAAGCCACAGGCCAAGCCCTTGACCATCTCGGCCAAGACTTGCCATGTCAGGCTTTGCCAAATGCCGTATTCCTTTTCCCGCAATGCAGTGGCCAACGGCCGGCTGGCCGCATGGTCTAACAGCAATCGAGGGAAGGTGGTGTTCATGTCAGGGAGCGTATATTAGGGCCGACTTTGACGCTTTTTTGTCTTGGCGACGACAATTAAGGGAAGTCCCTTAGTCGATTCCACAACCCCCATGTGATGAACAACGATTTAACCCTCCACCAACGCCGTCGCGCACCGAACACCACCGAGTTGGCCAGCATTCCTTGGTTACGGGTCTTGTCGGCGGACGAAAAAGCTTGGGCAAGTTCACACATCGTGGTCGGTGACGCATTGATGGGAGACAGGGTGTGTCGCATTGGCAAAGCACCCACCTACTGGTTTGGCGTGGTGCAAGGTTTGCTGAAAATGAGCGCTGACAACGCGCAAGGCGACAGCTTCACTTATGCAGGTTTGTCTGCAGGCGGCTGGTTTGGCGAAGGCACGGTGATCAAACGCGAGCCTTACCGTTACAACGTGCAAGCGCTTCGCCCCAGTGTGGTGGCGGGTTTGCCCATCGACAGCTTTCACCGTTTGTTGGAGCAGTCCATAGGTTTTAACCGCTTTGTGATGAACCAGCTGAATGAACGCCTAGGCCAGTTCATCGCCGCGCGGGAAATTGACCGCATGACCAACCCTGATATCCGTGTGGCCCGCAGTCTGGCGGCTTTGTTCAACCCCGTGCTGTTTCCAGGTGTGGGTGAGGTGCTGCAAATCACCCAACAAGAGTTGGCGTATTTGGTGGGTTTGTCACGCCAAAGGGTGAATGTGGCTTTGCAGCGCTTGGTGACACAAGGCTGGATCAAGCTGGCCTATGGCGGGGTGCGCGTGCTCAACCTCAACGCCTTGCGCAGCCATACACTCGACACCCCATGAGCGACACCACATCCCGACTGAACAAACGCATGGCCGAGCTCGGCTTGTGCTCGCGCCGCGAGGCCGACGACTGGATCGCCAAGGGCTGGGTCAAGGTGAATGGCGAGGTGGCGGTGCTGGGTAAACCGGTCAGCCCCTTGGACCGCATTGAGGTGGACAAACTCGCTCGTGGCCAGCAAGACAAGCAAGTCACCATCATCCTGCACAAGCCCATGGGCTTTGTCAGCGGCCAAGCCGAGGACGGCCACA
Source organism: Comamonadaceae bacterium (assembly GCA_947505915.1). Next base: position 3,672 of record CANNNH010000075.1, on the reverse strand, counting down.
CCCCCGCCATCAACCTGATTGAGGCGCAAAACCGCTGGCGCGACGACCGCTCCCCCACCCGCTTTGTGCCGCGCCAACGCATGGGGCTGGCGCCTGCCGGCCGCTTGGACATCGACTCGGTAGGCTTGCTGGTGCTGACCCAAGACGGGCGCGTGGCACGACAGCTGATTGGCGAGGATTCGCAAGTGGAAAAAGAATATTTGGTGCGTGTGCAGTACGGGCGACTGCCTGCTGGTGAAGTGCAAACCGATGTGCAGGCCTTGTTTCCGCCCGAGCAACTGTCCAAGCTGTGCCACGGCTTGGCGCTGGACGGCCAAGCCTTGAAGCCGGCCGTGGTGGACTGGCAGAACCCTGAGCAACTGCGCTTTGTGCTGCGCGAGGGCAAAAAGCGGCAAATTCGGCGCATGTGCGAGCTGGTGGGCCTGAGTGTGGTGGGCTTGAAGCGGGTGCGCATTGGCCGCGTGACGCTGGGCCAACTGCCGGTGGGGCAGTGGCGGTATCTGGCGGCGGGTGAGGTGTTTTAGGCTCCTTGAAAACCCTCCCCATACCCCTATATAACAATCTATGTTGCGTCAGCCTATTCTGACGCTTTTTCTTGATTTCACTTTTGTTTTTTCAAATTCCATGAGCACCCAAAAACACGCCTTTCAAGCCGAAGTTGCACAACTGCTGCATTTGGTCACCCACTCGCTGTACTCCAACAAAGAGATCTTTTTACGCGAGCTGATTTCTAACGCGTCTGACGCTTGCGACAAGCTGCGCTATGAAGCGCTGAACAACGCCGCTTTGTTTGAAGACACGCCCACGCTGGAAATTCGCGTGGCGTTTGACAAAGCCGCCAAGACGCTGACCATCAGCGACAACGGCATTGGCATGAGCGAGCAAGAGGCGATTGACCACTTGGGCACCATCGCCAAGAGCGGCACCCGCGACTTCATGAGCAAACTGAGCGGCGACCAGCAAAGCGACGCCAAAGACCAAGGCTCTTTGATTGGCCAGTTTGGCGTAGGCTTTTACTCAGGCTTCATCGTGGCCGACAAAATCAGCGTAGAAACACGCCGCGCTGGGGCACCAGCGGCTGAAGGCGTGCGCTGGACCAGTGGCGGCACGGGCGAGTTTGAGGTGCAAACCATCAGCCAAGACAAGCGCGGCACCCACATCATCTTGCATCTGCGCGACGACGCAGACGAGTACTTAAGCAACTGGAAGCTCAAGTCCATCATCAACAAATACTCCGACCACATCGCCTTGCCCATTTTGATGCGCAAAGAGGAATGGAAAGAAGGCGAAAACGACCAGCCTGGCGAAATGGTGGTGGCTGACGAATGGGAAACCATCAACAAAGCCTCAGCCTTGTGGACCCGCCCGAAAAAGGATATCAGCGAGGAGCAACACGCCGAGTTTTACAAAGCCATCAGCCACGACTTTGAGCCGCCCTTGGCTTGGAGCCACAACAAGGTGGAAGGCAGCACCGAATACACCCAGCTGCTGTACCTGCCCAGCAAAGCGCCGTTTGACTTGTGGAACCGCGATAAAAAAGGCGGCATCAAGCTGTATGTGAAGCGCGTGTTCATCATGGACGACGCCGAGGCCTTGCTGCCCACCTACCTTAGGTTTGTGAAGGGTGTGGTGGACTCCGCCGATTTGCCGCTGAACGTGAGCCGCGAGTTGCTGCAAGAAAGCCGCGATGTGAAAGCCATCCGCGAGGGCAACACCCGCCGCGTGCTGTCCATGCTGGAAGACCTGTCCAAACACGACGTACCCGCTGCGGATGCTAGCGACGACGACAAAAAAGACGCTGGCAAGTTCACCAAGTTCTATACAGACTTTGGCGCGGTCTTGAAAGAAGGTTTGGGCGAAGACTTTGCCAACAAAGACAAGATCGCCAAGTTGCTGCGCTTTGCCAGCTCCACCACCGACACGGTGAGCGTGGGCTTTGCCGACTACAAAGCGCGCATGAAAGAGGGCCAAGATGCCATCTTCTACATCACTGCCGACAGCTTGGCCGCGGCCAAGAACAGCCCACAGTTGGAAGTGTTCCGTAAAAAGGGCATTGAAGTGCTACTGATGAGCGACCGCGTGGACGAATGGGCGTTGGGCTTTTTGAACGAGTTTGACGGCACCCCGTTGCAAAGCGTGGCCAAGGGCGCGTTCGATTTGGGCAAGCTGCAAGACGACGACGAAAAGAAGGCCGCCGAGGAAGCCGCCGAAACTTTCAAGCCCCTGTTGGCCAAACTGAAAGAGGCTTTGAAAGACAAAGCCGATGACGTGCGTGTCACCTCGCGCTTGGTCGATTCACCTGCGTGCTTGGTGGTGAAAGACGACGGCATATCGCTGCAACTGGCGCGTATGTTGAAGCAAGCTGGCCAAAGCGCCCCCGAGAACAAGCCCATCTTGGAGGTAAACCCCGAGCACCCCTTGGTGAAAAAGCTTGACACGCCAGAAGGCCAAATTCATTTCCACGATTTGGCACACATCGTGTTCGACCAAGCCCTGTTGGCCGAAGGCGGCATGCCTGAAGACCCCGCGGCGTATGTGAAGCGGGTGAATGCCTTGTTGTTGTAACGAGCTGCGTCATTGCGAGGAGCGAAGTGACGAAGTAACCCCCGTCATTGCGAAGCCTTTAGGCCGAAGCAATCCATGGTGCTGATTGCTTCGCTGCGCTCGCAATGACTTGCGCTAGCAATGACTTGAGCGAGCAATGATGCAACCTCAAGCCATCAACTCAATTTGCTCGCGCAAGGTGTCGCACTGCCCACGCCAATAGTCTGCCGTGCCAAACCACGGAAAGTGCATAGGAAAAGCAGGGTCATCTTGCCGACTGGCCAACCAAGCGCTGTAATGAATGATGCGCAATGTGCGCAGCGGTTCAATCCACTGTAACTCTTGCATGTCAAACGGGCGCAAGGTTTCATAGCCCTCTAAAACTATGGCGATTTTTTGGCGACGCTCGACCTCGTCGCCATGCAACAGCATCCACAGGTCTTGCACCGCAGGCCCCATGCGGGCATCGTCCAAGTCCACAAAGTGCGGCCCTGCTTCGGGCAAACCTTCAGGCGTCCACAAAATATTGCCTGGGTGACAGTCGCCATGCAAGCGCAGCATTTTTATCTGTTCGGGCATACGTGCTTGCACCATCTCAAGCGCTTGGTTGCAAAGGCTCAGCCACTGTTGTGCCGCCTCAGGTGCTACCCAACCGTTGCCCATCAACAAGTCACGGGACACCTCGCCAAATGTTTGCCTGTTCAGCACTGGCCTGTGAACAAAAGCGCTTCGCTCCCCCACCACATGCATACGTGCCATTAAGCGCCCTGTCCACATCAACACCTCGGGGTCGTCCAGTTCGGGCGCGCGTCCCCCTCGGCAGGGGCTGACACTGAACCAAAAATGTCCATCCGCACCTTCATGAACAATACGCGCTTCATGCAAGGTCATGCTGTTCAAGGTGAGCGGGCCCACCACGGGTATATCTTCGGCCATCAACTCTGCGGTGAATGCGTGTTCTTCGCGAATCTGCGCCTCAGTCCAACGCTGTGGTCGGTAGAACTTTGCAACCACCGTGCTGTCGTCATCCAAATGCACTTGGTAGACGCGGTTTTCATAAGAACTGAGTGCGCTCATGCGTCCATCTACCGGCAGGCCCAATGCACTTAATGCGTCCAACACCACCGA
>CANNNH010000074.1 GCA_947505915.1 Comamonadaceae bacterium | reverse complement strand
GTACCGGCATCGTGCACAGCGCGCCCGCTTACGGTGTGGACGACTTCAATTCCTGCGTGGCGCACGGCATGAAGTACACCGACATTTTGAACCCTGTGCAAGGCAACGGGGCATATGCCGCCGACTTTTCCTTGTTCGCTGGCCAACACATTTGGAAAGCGGTGCCGGTCATTTTGGATACGCTGAAAAACGCCAACCGCTTGATGGCCACGCATGGCATCACCCACAGCTACCCGCATTGCTGGCGGCACAAAACACCGGTGATTTACCGCGCCGCAGCGCAATGGTTTATCCGCATGGACGAGGGTGCAGGTGTATTCACCAGCGACAAAGCCCCCAAGACTCTTCGCCAATTGGCGCTGGAAGCCATTGAGCAAACCCAGTTCTACCCCGAGAACGGCAAAACCCGTCTGCGCGACATGATCGCCAACCGCCCCGACTGGTGCATCTCGCGCCAACGCTCTTGGGGCGTGCCGGTGCCTTTCTTTTTACACAAAGACAGCGGCGAATTGCACCCGCGCACCATGGCGATCTTGGACCAAGCCGCCGACATGGTGGAACACGGCGGCATCGAGGCTTGGAGCCGCGCCACAGTGCAAGACATCCTCACCGAGGCTGGTGACCACCCCGACGAATACACCAAGAGCACCGACATTTTGGAGGTGTGGTTTGACTCTGGCTCCACCTTTGAGCACGTGCTGCGCGGCAGCCACAAAGACGCTTACGACCGGCCACCTTTCCACGCAAGCGGCCCCGAAGCCGACCTCTATTTGGAAGGCCATGACCAACACCGGGGTTGGTTTCACAGCTCATTGCTGTTGGGCTGCGCCTTGTACGATCGCGCCCCTTACCGTGGCTTGTTGACCCATGGCTTTGCCACCGATGGCCAAGGCCGCAAGATGAGCAAATCGCTCGGCAACACCGTCGTACCGCAAGAAGTCACCGACAAACTGGGTGCGGAAATCGTGCGCCTGTGGGTGGCCTCCACCGACTACTCGGGCGACTTGAACATCGACGAAAAAATCTTGGCTCGGGTGGTCGACACCTACCGCCGTGTGCGCAACACATTGAAGTTTTTGCTCGCCAACACCAGCGACTTTGATATCGCCAAAGACGCGGTGGCCTTGGCCGATATGCTCGAAGTTGACCGCTACGCTTTGAGCCGCACCGCTCAACTGCAAGCCGACATCGTGGGCAACTACAACGCGACCAAAAAAGTGTTCGAGGGCGGTCACTTTGGCGTGTACGAGTTTCACCCCGTGGTGTCCAAGCTGCAGATTTTTTGCTCCGAAGATTTAGGTGCTTTTTATTTGGACGTGCTCAAAGACCGGCTCTACACCACCCAAGCAGGTTCACACGCCAGACGCAGCGCGCAAACCGCGCTGTGGTATATCACCCAAGCCATGTTGCGATGGATGGCGCCTTTCCTTAGCTTCACCGCCGAGGAAGCGTGGCATGTGCTGGGCATGGGCCAAACCATATTCAGCGACAGCTATGTTCACCTGCCCGAACCCGACTTGCCATTGATGGGCAAATGGTCGCGCATCCTCAAGTTGCGTGAAGAGGTGAATAAAGAGATCGAGTTGGTGCGCAGCCAAGGTTTGGTAGGTTCTTCTTTGCAAGCCGAGGTAGACCTGACCCTTGCCAAAGACGATATGCAGTTGCTTCAAAGCTTGGGCGAAGACGTGCGGTTTGTGTTCATCACCTCGGCGCTTCGCTTGCACGCGGGTGACGCACTGGGTATCAAAGTCTCACCCTCGGCACACACCAAATGCGAGCGCTGCTGGCATTACCGCGAGGATGTCGGCCACGACACCGCGCATGCCACTTTATGTGGCCGTTGTACCAGCAATTTGTTTGGCGCAGGCGAGTCGCGCTTGGTGGCTTAAGCCATTTACGCACCCAGCCGAAGTTGATCGATGAACAAAAATCCGTCTCCTTCTTTGCTGCTGTGGCTGGGCATTGCCTTGGTGATACTGCTGGCAGATCAAGCCACCAAGCTGCTGATCGTTGACAGCTTTGCCTTAGGCGACAGCCAAACCGTCACCACGTTTTTCAACTTGGTGCGGGTGCACAACAGCGGCGCGGCGTTTTCAATGTTGTCTACCGCTTCTGGCTGGCAGCGCTGGTTCTTCACCGGCATTGGCATAGTGGCCACGTTTTTCATTTTGTGGCTGCTGCGCAGCCACCCCACACAAAAACTGTTTTGCTTTGCGTTAGCACTGGTATTGGGCGGCGCGGTGGGTAATGTGATCGACCGCATCGCCTACGGCCATGTGGTTGATTTTTTGGACTTTCACTGGGACTGGTTATCGCCCGTGTTTTTCCAAGGCCATTTCCCCGCTTTCAATGTCGCTGACAGCGCCATCAGTGTGGGCGCGGTGTGCCTGATCTTGGATGAGTTAATCAGGATCAGGCGCAGTAAGTAGTTTTGCGATTCCCACCTAAGCGCTGATAGCCAAATGTGCAATATAGCCTGAACGTGTTTCGCCTACTGCTTTGGCCTTGGCATCTAACCGCGCTAAAACACGCCTTGGCAGAGTAATGTTGACCCGCTCTATGTCATCGGACAACAGCGCAGGATCTATGGCGGCAATTGCCCAAATCCATCCTTTGAATTCTGGTTTTTTTTGTAATTCTGTGATGGCGCTAGGTGCAGGAATGGTTTGTCCCAAATCCAATGCAGTTTCCATCCACAACTCTATGGCTTCTTGGGCATTTGTAATTGCTTCATCAATCCCAGAGTCTGCTGCTGAAAAGCAGCCCGGCAAATCGGGCACCACAACGCCCCATGCGGTGGTGGCATTTCCAGGTTCTATGGCGATGGGGTACTTCATACATTCACTTTCTTAAAGTTCTGCCTGCTTGAGCAGTTTTTTCACCAACCCTAACCCTAGGTCTTTTTTGGGATGCGGGACACTCAAATGCCCAGGTTTATCGGGGTGCACAAAGATGTGGTGGGAGCCTTTAGAACCTCGCAGGACCCATCCAGCTTTGAGAAGTTGGGCGATCAGGTCTTTGCTCTTCATTTTAAGATTTTACACACCGTACACACTGAATGTAAAGCTACAAAAAAGCCCCGCTGTTGTGGCAGCAGGGCTGGTTCAGGGAAAAGCCAAAAACTTTACACCGTCAAAATCGTGCAGCCCGTGGTTTTGCGGGCTTCCAAATCGCGGTGCGCTTGTGCAGCATCAGCCAAGGGATAGCGCTGATCGATATGGATCTTCACCTTGCCACTGCCCACCACCTCGAACAAATCCTCGGCCATTTGCTGGTTCACTTCGCGGGTGGCGATGTGGGTGAACAAGGTTTGGCGGGTCACGTAAATGGAGCCTTTGGCACCCAACACACCTGGCGCAAAAGGTGCCACGGGGCCAGAAGCGTTGCCGAAACTGGCCATCAAACCAAACGGCGATAAACAGTTGAGCGACTTCTCCCAAGTGTCCTTACCCACCGAGTCGTAAACCACTTTCACGCCTTTGCCACCGGTGATGTCTTTCACACGTGCTTCAAAATCTTCTGTGGCGTAGTTGATGACGTGGGCTGCACCGTTGGCTTTGGCCAAGGCGCATTTTTCATCGCTGCCTGCGGTGCCAATGAGTTGGTAACCCAAGGTCTTAGCCCATTGGCAAGCAATCAGCCCCACACCCCCAGCGGCGGCGTGGAACAAGATGGGGTCGCCAGCTTGCAACCCTGCTTGGGGCAGGGTGCGCTTGAGCAAATACTGCACTGTCAAGCCCTTGAGCATCATTGCCGCGCCAGTGTCGAAGTCGATGTTGTCGGGCAATTTGCACACGTTTTTGGCAGGCATCACCCGCGCTTCGCAATAACTTCCTGGAGGGGCGCTGGCATAGGCAGCGCGGTCCCCTGCTTTCAAATGCGTCACACCTGCACCCACAGCTTCCACCACGCCCGAGGCTTCCATGCCCAAGCCATGCGGCAAAGCCAGCGGGTACAAACCGGTGCGGTGGTAAACATCGATGAAGTTCAAGCCCACGGCTTTGTGGCGGATGCGAATTTCACCTGCGCCAGGTTCTCCCACCGCCACATCGACGAGGTGCAGTTCTTCGGGGCCGCCCACTTGGGCGATGTGTATGGCTTTGCTCATGCTTGTCTCCAGTGCTGCAAATGCGAAAAAGAAAACCGTGATCCTGCCACGATTTTGACAGGCTGTGGGTTAGAGTGTCACCCGCATGTCTGACAACACCCCCGCCCCTGCCCCGCTTTTGACGCCTGCCACCATCGGTTTGTTGCTGCTGCCACCTTTGGTGTGGGCAGGTAACTCGATTTTAGGCAGGGTGGTGGCCGATATGGTTCCGCCCATCACCTTGAATTTTTTCCGCTGGTTGCTGGCCTTTGTGATCCTCTTACCTTGGGGTTGGCGACTGCTGCTGCCCAGCAGCTCGCTATGGCCGCATTGGCGGCGCTACGCGGTGCTCAGCCTGTTGGGCGTGGGCTGTTACAACAGCTTTCAATATTTAGCCCTGCACACCTCCACTCCCATCAATGTCACTTTGGTGGCCTCTAGCGTGCCGGTGTTCATGCTGGCCATGGGCGCCTTGTGGTTCAAGCAACGCATCACCCGCCGCCAGTTGCTGGGTGCGGCCATGTCCATCGCCGGTGTGCTGTGCGTGCTGGGCCGCGGCGACTGGCAAACCTTGCTGCGGGTGGAGTTGGTGATTGGCGATGTGTATGTGCTGTTCGCTGTCTTTTGCTGGGCGCTGTACAGCTGGTTGTTATCGCAGCCCAAAGACCCGCCAGAGATTCGCAACAACTGGGTCAATTTTTTAATGGCGCAAATGGTGTTTGGTTTGCTGTGGTGCGGCCTTTCTACCGCCGTGGAATGGCACTACAGCGACAACCCGCATATTGAATGGGGCTGGCCGCTTTACGCTGCACTGCTTTACGTGGCGCTGGGCCCTGCCTTGTTGGCTTACCGCAGTTGGGGTTTGGGCATACAGAGGGTGGGGCCCAATATCGCAGGGTTTTTTGCCAACCTCACGCCCTTGTTTGCAGCGGTCATGTCCACCGTCTTGTTGGGCGATGCACCACATCTTTACCATGCAGCAGCGTTTGTGTTGATTGCCGGCGGCATCGTGGTGTCGTCGCGCCAAGCACCCAAGGCCAGCCAAGACTGAACAGCGCAACATCTCATGGCAATGACTGGTTGAGATTGCTTCGCTTGGCTCGCAATGACAGACTCAATTAATGAGAACCAGGGTATGCGCCACCGTCAATCAAGATGTTTTGACCAGTAATGAAGCCGGCGTGCTGGCTACACAAAAACGCGCAGGTCTGACCAAACTCATCGGGGTGACCAAAGCGTTGCGCAGGCGCGAGTTTTTTTCGCGCTTCGGCCAAGGCTTCGATGCTTTGACCCGTTTTGGTGGCAGCCCCTGCCAGCGTGGTTTTCAAGCGGTCAGTGTCAAAAGCGCCGGGCAAAAGGTTGTTGATGGTGACATTGTTGCCAGCCAAAGCCGTGGTGCGGGAAAGTCCAGCCACAAAACCCGTCAAGCCACTGCGAGCACCGTTGGATAAACCCAAAATATCGATCGGGGCTTTGACCGCGCTGGAGGTGATGTTCACGATGCGTCCAAAACCGCGCGAGGCCATGCCGTCCACCGTGGCTTTGATCAGCTCAATCGGGGTGAGCATATTGGCGTCTACCGCCTTGATCCATGCCTCACGGTCCCATTCGCGAAAGTCGCCAGGAGGCGGGCCACCCGCATTGGTCACAACAATGTCGTAGTTTTTGCCAGGGCCACCTGCTACCGACCAAATCGCGGCACGTCCGGCTTCGGTGGTGATGTCTTGGGCCACAGTCAACACCGTCACACCCAGCAAACGCAGTTTGGCAGCGGAGGCTTCCAAGGCTTCAGCGCCACGCGACACCATCACCACATTCACACCTGCTTGCGCCAGTGCCGTGGCGCAACCCAAGCCCAAGCCCTTGCTCGCACCGCCCACCAAAGCCCATTTACCTTTGAGTCCTAAATCCATTATTTATCTCCATAACGAGAAGCCAGAAACACACCACCAAGCACCAAGACGGTACCCAGACCAATCCACGCATTCAAGGGTTCACCCAACACCCACACACCCAAGGCCAGTGTCGAGAGGGGACCAATCATGCCAGTTTGCGATGTGAGCGCAGCACCTATGCGCTCGATGGCCAACATCACCATCAGCACAGGAGCCACTGTACAAACCGTGGCATTGAGCAAACCCCACCACCATACTTCGACAGGTATGACTGTACTCAAGGAACGCAGCGAAACATACTGCACCAAACAACACAGACACGCTACCGAAGAAGCCCACCCTACCAATCGCATGGAGCCTATGCGTTGGACCACCTCGCCGCTGAACATCAAATACAAAGCGTAGCTGAGCGCGCTGCCCAATACAAACAGGGCACCCGTCACCGCGTCGGGACCGGCCAAACTCACCTCATGGCCAAACACCAGCAACACGCCGGCATAGCTCACCCCCATCGCCAAAGCGCGCATGGGGCGAATACGGTACTTGTAAATCAAGGCGCTCAACAGCAGCACCAAGGTGGGGTTCAAATACAAAATCAGCCGCTCCAAACTCGCGCTGATGTACTGCAAACCCAAAAAATCCAAAAAGCTGGCCAAGTAATAACCCAGCACACCCAAGGCAATGATGATGGGCGCATCGCGCCACTGCAAGGGGTTTTCTTGTGCATGGGTGCTGCGCGACGCCCACCACGCCAGCGCCATGAACATGGGCAGCGACCACAGCATCCGCACCATGATGACGGTGACCGCGTCTACGCCATAGCGATAAGACAGTTTGACGATGATGGCCTTGCCGCTGAACGTGATGGCGCCAGCCAGCGCCAGCAGCACGCCAGTGGCATGGGGCGACAGGCGAGGCTTTGCCATCGCTGAGGAAGTATTCAAAACTTAAAAACCCGCGACCAAGCCGTCGCGGCGCGAATCGCTGGCCGCCACATAGCCTTGCACCTTGG
>CANNNH010000073.1 GCA_947505915.1 Comamonadaceae bacterium | reverse complement strand
CGGTGCTGGAGGCGCGCTTGCTCAAGCTGTCCGAGGAGTTGCGTTGCTTGGTGTGCCAAAACGAATCGCTGGCTTCCTCGCGTGCCGAGTTGGCCGATGACTTGCGCCGCGAGGTGCGCAACTTGCTGAGCGAGGGCAAATCCGACCAACAGGTGAAAAATTTCCTGGTCGAACGCTACGGCGACTTTGTGCTTTACCGCCCCGAGATCAAGCCCATGACGTGGCTGCTGTGGTTTGGCCCCTTTGTGTTGTTGTTCGGCGCGGTGGCGGGCTTGTGGTGGTACTTGCGCCAGCGTCGCCAATTGGCCGACACGGCCCCGGCCATGAGCGACGCGGAACGCGCGCGGGTGGATCAATGGTTGAAGGACTGATGTGAATGTTGCCCTGAGTTTTGTGGCCCTGACCTTGCTGATGGTGGTGGCGGTGTTGGGCGTGTTGGTGTGGTCTTTGTGGCGCCCGCCGGTACAGGCCGCCGCTGACGCCCATGAAGAAGCCAATGCGCAGGTCTACCGCGATCAAAGTGCGGACCTGGCGCGCGAGCATGCCTTGGGGCATCTGAACCATGCCGAGTACGACCAGGCCCTGGAGGAGCTCAAACTGCGCTTGCGCGACGATTGGGTCAGTGGCCCCGTTCAGGCGCCGACCGGGGCGAGCGACAGGCCGCGCAAAACGGTCTTGGCCCTGTGCTTGATGCTGCCGGTGTGCGCGGTGCTGCTGTACGGCACTTGGGGCTCGCCCATGGGTTTGGACCCAGCGGCCTTGGCCCTTTCAGCCCCCGATGACGGCCCCAATGCCACGGTCACCCCCGAGAAGATTGCGCAGATGGTGGGCCAATTGGAGCGCCGCTTGCAAGACGAGCCCAACAATGTGGACGCTTGGGTCATGCTGGCGCGTTTGCAGCGCAGCCAAGAAAAGTTCCCCGCCTCTGAAAAATCCTTTGCCAAAGCCCTGGCCCTGACCCCCGATGACGACCTGTCTGTTGAGCGTGCTGAAGTGGTGGCGCAGTTGCAAGGGGGCGACTTCAGCGGTGAGCCCTGGGCCGTGATCAACCGCATCCTCAAGGCCAAACCGAACCAAAACAATGCCCTGTTGTTGGCCGGCAGTGCGTCGTTTTCTGAGGGGCGATTTGCCCAGGCCATTCAATACTGGGAGCGGGTGCGGGCCAGCTTGCCGCCCCAGTCGGAAGATATCAATGCCTTGGACAGCGCCCTGGCCCAAGCGAGAGAGCGGCTGGCCCCTGGGCGCTCAAGCGACCAGATTTCCTCTGCAGGGCGCGCCAGCGACCAGTCGCTCGCAACAGGTCGCGCCAGCGCCCAGCCCTCTAATTCGGCCGGCGCCAGCGCCCCGCCCGCGCCCCCCGCCAGCCCGTCGCCCCCCACCAGCGTGGCAGGTGCGCGCCTCAGTGGTCGGGTCAGTTTGGCCCCCGAACTGGCGGCCCAAACCAGCCCCAGCGACACGGTCTTTATTTATGCCACACCGGCGCAAGGCGGGCGCATGCCGCTGGCGATCGTGCGCACCACGGTGGCGGCACTGCCTTTTGACTTTGTGCTCGATGACAGCCAGGCCATGGGCCCGCAGTCCAAGTTGTCCTCGGCCAGCGAGGTGGTGCTCAAGGCCCGGATCTCCAAAACCGGCCAGGCCATGGCCCAACCAGGTGAGTTGGGGGTCAGCGTGGGGCCGGTCAAAAACCCATCCAGCCAGCTCAGCTTGGTGATCCGCGGCCCGATGCCATGAAAAAGGGGCTGCCGCAGCAGCCCCTGGCATGACCGTTGACAGACCCCGGGTTCAGCCCGAAAGCAAGCCGTGGGTGCGGGCGAAGTGCAGAGTTTGGGTGCGGCTTTTCACGCCCAAACGGCGGAACAAGCGCCACAAATGCACTTTGACCGTGTGCTCGCTGATGCTCAGCTCGGCGGCGATGTCGCGGTTGGACAGGCCCCGGTCGAGCATCACAATCAACTGCTTTTGGCGCTTGGACAGCTTGGTGTCGGTGGGCGCCATTTCCTCGAAATTGGCATCGGCGGACATCAGGCCTTGGATCGCCGCTGAGATGTCGTTGGGCGGAGAAGACTTTTCAATGTAGAGGTCGGCACCGGCTTCAATGCAGGTTTCCTCGGCCTCACCTGCAGGCATGGCCGACAGCACCACCAGCGGAACCTCGGGGTACATGGCCTTGGTGTCGTGGACCGCGCTGGTGCCTTTGACGCCGGGTAGCAGCAAGTCCAGCACAAACAGCTCTGGGGTGCCGTGCTTGATGATGGCCGCTGGCAGCTCGCTGAACTTTTCGAGCTCGACCACCACCGAAGTGGGGCGCAGCCTGCGCAGCAGCATGCCAATGGCTTGGCGCACCAAGGGATGGTCGTCGATGACAAATTAGCTCATGGTTTTTCTCCAGGTCAGTAGTTCAGGCCGATGGCCTCGCGCACTTCGCGCATGGTTTGCCGTGCAGTGATGCGAGCACGTTCGGTGCCTGCGTCCACAATGTCACGAACAAGTTGGGGGTGATCCAAATAGGGTTGGGCGCGTTCGCGCATGGGTTGTTGCTCGGCCAAGATGCCGTCAATCACCGGTTGTTTGCATTCCAAGCAGCCGATGCCGGCACTTTTGCAGCCTTGTGTGACCCACGCGCGGGTGGGTTCGTCGCTGTAAACCAGGTGAAATTGCCACACCGGGCATTTGTCGGGGTCGCCGGCGTCGCTGCGCTTGACCCGTGCCGGGTCGGTGGGCATGCGCTTGACTTTGTGCGCCACGCTGTCGGCTTCTTCGCGCAAGGCGATGGCGTTGTTGTAACTTTTGCTCATTTTGGCGCCGTCCAAGCCCGGCAGGCGGCTGGTGGGCGTGAGCAAGACCTGGGGTTCGATCAGCACCGATCGTCCCGTGCCTTTGAAGTGGCCCGACAGGCGTTCGCGGTCATCGGCGTCGAGTTCGGGGGCTTGGGCGATGTAGGCCATGGTCCCATCCAAAGCTTTGGTGTCACCAGTTTCTTGGTATTGCTTGCGCGATTTTTCAAACCGCTTGGCGCTGTCGCGGGGCAATTTGGCCAGGCTGGCGGCGATGCGTTGTTCGGCATTGCGTTCGCGGCCATACAAATGGTTAAAGCGCCGTGCCGCCTCGCGGGTGAGCTCCACATGGCTGGCTTGGTCTTCACCCACGGGCACATAGTGGGCTTTGTAGATCAAGATGTCGGCCGCTTGCAGCAGGGGGTAGCCCAAAAAGCCGTAGGTGCTGAGGTCTTTGTCTTTGAGCTTTTCTTGCTGGTCTTTGTAGGTGGGCACGCGCTCCAACCAACCGATGGGGGTGCCCATGGCCAACAGAGTGAACAACTCGGCATGCTCGGGCAATCGGCTTTGCAAAAAGATGGTGCATTGCGCCGGGTCCAGGCCAGCGGCGAGCCAGTCGATGACCATTTCGTAGACGTGTTGCTCGATCACGCTGGCGTCTTCGTAATGGGTGGTCAGGGCGTGCCAGTCGGCAACAAAATAAAAGCACTCCATTTCGGACTGCAAGCGCACCCAGTTTTTCAAGGCCCCGTGGTAGTGGCCCAAATGCAAAGCGCCCGTGGGCCGCATGCCAGATAAAACGCGCTCGCGTGCCATGCTCATCCCAACAACCATTCAACAGGGGTCATCAACCAGCGCAAGGTGTCCAGGGTCAAGCCCATGAAGGGCTGCATCCAAATGCCGTTGATGACGCCAAACAACACCAAGGCCATGACGATGTAAAACCCCCAAGGCTCGATGCGCGAAAACTGAATGGCTTGCTTCATGGGCAGCAAACCCACGGCAATGCGCCCGCCGTCCAGCGGAGGCAGGGGGAAGAGGTTGAACACAAACATCACCACATTGGTCAAGATGCCGGCTTTGCAAACCTCAAGAAAAAAGCGCTCTTGCACACCCACGAACAGCAGCAAATACAGCACCGTCCACCACAGCAGGGCTTGCAAAAAGTTGACGCCGGGTCCGGCCAGGGCCACCCAGACCATGTCGCGCTTGGGTTGGCGCAGTTGGCCAAAGCGCACCGGCACCGGCTTGGCAAAACCGAACAACAAGGGGCCCATGGGGGTCAAGGCGGTGGACAGGTACATCACGATGGGCAGCAAAATCGTGCCCACCAAGTCGATGTGGGCCATGGGGTTCAGGGTGACACGCCCCATGACCCAAGCGGTGTCATCACCCAGCATGTGGGCGACGTATCCATGGGCTGCTTCGTGCAAAGTGATGGCAAACAACACAGGCAGGGCGTAAATCAAAAGTGTCTGAATTGAATCGGATAAATTCACACCCCCATTGTGCAATGAAACCAGATGATTTAATCCGAAATGAATCAAAGATTTAACAAATGAAGCTCACCCCGACCCTTTCGCACCAATAGTGGCTCGCCGCCTAGGTCCATAGGCGTCAAATCGACCACGGTGGTCGGCTCTAAGCTGCAGGCCCCCGCATCCATCACGGCGCAGAGTACTTTTTCATACTTTTCTCGAATTTCTTCGGCGTCGTTGAGCGCCTCGGTTTGGCCCGGTGGAATCAAAGTGGTGGCCAGCAAAGGCCGGCCATGCGCTTGCAGCAGGGCTTGCAAGCTGGGGTGGTCGGGCAAGCGCAGGCCAATGGTTTTGCGCTGCGGGTGGCTGACGCGCCGAGGCACCTCTTTGGTGGCTTCCAAAATAAAGGTGAACGGCCCAGGCGTGGCCGCTTTGAGCAAGCGAAATTGGCGGTTGTCCACCTTGGCGTAACTCGACAGGTCAGACAGGTCGCGGCACAGCAGGGTCAGGTGGTGGCGTTCATCCACACCCCGGATGCGCCGCATGTGGTCCACGGCGGCTTTGTCATCCAAGTGGCAGACCAAGGCGTAGCTGGAATCGGTGGGCACCGCCATCACCCCGCCCGCAGAGAGGAGTTTGACGGCGATTTGGATCAAGCGCGCTTGGGGATTTTTGGGGTGAACTTGAAGAAACTGGGCCATGGTTATTGGGCCAAAAGTGGTGTGCGCATGCGCTAAAGCGGACCCAGCTCGGGTGGGGCTTTTTCACGCGCATTGAGCCAGCCTGCGGCGGCGCCGCAAACCATGATCAGCAGCATGCCCACCAAACCCCAGCCGGCGGGTACAAAGGAAAACGCGACCCAACCTGCCAAGGTGGAGAACACCACTTGCAGGTACAAAAAGGGCGACAAGCGCACGGGGCTGACGCGGGCAAAAGCGAGGATGAATAAATAGTGCGCCATCGACCCGAGCAGGCCGCACATCACCAACAGGGCCCAGTTCAGCGGGCTGATGTCGGTGCTCCAGTGCCAATACACCAAGCATGACACCGCAGCGGTGCCCACCCAGCCGGTGTAGAAGTGCATGGTCATGGGGCTTTCGGTGCGTGCCATGTAGCTGGTGAGCAACTGAAAGGCGGTGTAGAACAGCACCATGGTCAGGGGCAGCATGGCCACGGCCCCAGTCAGGTGACCGCCCGGGCGCACGATCATCATGGCTCCTGCAAAGCCGCCCAAGATCAACACCCAGCGCAGGGGCGAGATGCGCTCTTTGAACAACATGCGCGACAGCACCGTCACCGCCAGCGGGGTCAGCAAAGCGATGGCGGCAAATTCGGCCAAGGGCATGTGCTGCAGGCTCAAAAACCCCAGCACGCTGCACATCATGAGCAAAAAGCCGCGCAGCACTTGCAACCGGGGTTGTTGGGTGCGCAACAGGCTGCGGCCTTGGCGCGGCCACAGCGTTACGCTGGTGGAGACGGCTTGCACCACGTAGCGAAACCACAGCACCATGACCATGGGCAAGAGGTTCACCAGGTGCTTGATGATCGCGTCCAGCACGGCAAAGCAAATCATCGACAAAATCAGGTAGCCAATGCCGGCCCAAGTTCGGCTGGGGTTCATGGGCGCTGAGGCGCACGCCTCATTGGATGCGGTGCTCGACCAATTCCCAAACCGGTTTCAAACCTTTGGGCAGGTCTGGCAGCAGGCCCAAATCGATGCGGCTCTCGTGCGGGCTGTGAAAGTCACTGCCGCGCGAGGCGGCCAAGCCAAACTCTTGAGCCACTTGCGCATACACCGTGGCCTCGTGCGCCGTGTGGCTGCCCGTGACCACCTCGACCCCCACCCCACCGTGGGTTTTGAATTCGGAGAACAAGGCGTATTCCTCGTTGGCGGTGAATTTGTAGCGGGCCGGGTGGGCGATCACGGCCACCCCGGCGCATTCGGTGATCCATTGAACCGCCTCGCGCAAACTGGCCCAGCGGTGCGGCACAAAGCCCGGCTTGCCTTCGGTGAGGTAGTTGCGAAACACCTCATGGGTGTCGCTGCACACGCCGGACTCGACCAAATGCCGGGCAAAGTGGGTGCGTGAGATCAACTCCGGGTTGCCGACAAAACGCAATGCGCCTTCAAAGCAACCGGGGATGCCCACGGCGGCGAGTTGGTCGGCCATTTCTTGGGCGCGTTGCTCGCGCCCGCCACGGGTTTTGAGCAGGCCTTGGGCCATGCGGGGGTCGTGGGCGTCAAAGCCCAGGCCAACAATGTGCACCGTTTTACCGGCAAACGAGACCGATATCTCGGTCCCTGTGAGGTATTGCATACCCGCTGCTTGGGCCGCTTGCAAGGCCCGGGCCTGGCCGGCAATTTCGTCGTGGTCGGTCAGGGACCACAGATTGACCCCATTGGCCGCAGCGCGCTCTGCCAGCGCCTCGGGCGTGAGGGTGCCATCTGACATGACAGAGTGGCAGTGCAGGTCGGCGTTGGGGGTAGTCACGGCTTGATTTTAGGCCTTGGCCTGTATGGGGGTGTAAATGGTCCCGCATGCACCCAATTTGGGCAGGGCTTGCAAGGCGTTCGCCGTGGTGGCCAAGGCCAAATCTGCCAAGCCCATGCAGCGCAAATCTGCCAGGCATTGGGCGATGCGCACCAACTCGGCGGGCTCGTTGCGGCCCACGGGCGCGCCCTGCGCCCGCTCAGCTTGGGTGCGGTACAGCCAGCGCGGTGGGATGTCGGGTGCATCGGT
>CANNNH010000072.1 GCA_947505915.1 Comamonadaceae bacterium | reverse complement strand
CGACATGTCGCGCCGGCCCGGGCCGGTCTTGGCGGCCACAAAGTACAGGTTGGCATGCACGCCGTTGGTGATGAACATCTTGGTGCCGTTGATCACCCATTCGTCGCCTTCACGCCGCGCGCTGGTGCGGATGCCGGCCACGTCCGAGCCGGCGCCCGGCTCGCTGATGCCAACCGCCGTGATCAGCTCGCCCGAAGTCACACCCGGCAGGTAACGGGCTTTTTGTGCGGGCGTACCCGCATGGTGCAGGTGCGGGCTGGCCATGTCGGTGTGCACCAGCACAGTGATGATGAAGCCGGCAAAGGTGGACTGCGACAGGGCTTCGGCAAACACCAGATTCGTCAGCGCATCGCCCTCGCCGCCGCCGTACTGGCCCTCGTACATGAGGCCCAGCAAACCGGCCTGGCCCATGCGCCTGAGCACATCACGCGGCACCATGCCGGTCTCTTCCCAGGCGGCCGCATGCGGCTCGACTTCTTTGGCAATGAAGCGGGCGATCTGGTCGCGCAGCAATTCGTGCTCGGGGGTTTCGTAGATGGTGGCGTTCATGGTGAGAGTCTCAAAGTGAGTGAATTATTTTTTGCGGGGGAAATGCGCCGGGGAAAGACATTTAAGTGCGCCAAGGTTTCAATGCGGCACGACCTGCAGGCCGCGCAAGACGGCCATCACATCAAAGTCGGCGTCCCGGTGCAGCAGCATGTGGCCGTGGGCCATGCAATAGCTTGCCAGCAATACGTCGATGGGGCTGCGTACCGTGTAGCCCTGCGCGCGCAAAGCGCGGTAGTGCTCGGCGGCGAGTAGCGCGTTGTCCATGCCACCGATTTCGACCACGTCGAGCTCCAACAACAGGTCTTTGGCGCGCTTTTGCTCTTTGGGCGCCGCAAAGCCCCGCATGACTTCAAACACTACCAGGTCGGCCACACCCAGGTCCACGGTGGCATCACCTCCTTGCAACCACGCAACGAGTTGCTCGACCGGCCGATTGCGGGCGCCGCGAAAGTAATCTATCCAGACGCTGGAGTCGACCAAAATCACTTGGTGCGGCTCCGTTTGGCAGGCGCGGCTTCTTTGACCTGCAAAACCTGCTGCGCGCGCCACTGGGCCCAGCCTTCGTCCGAGTCGTCCCAGTGCAAGGTGCCGCGAGCGGCCAATAAAGCGTCATAGGCCTTGCGGCGCTTGATCATTCGCAAGCCCTCTTCTACCGCCTCGCGCTTGGTCTTGAAGCCGCCGGCCGCCATGGCGGCAGCCATCAGCTTGTCGTCGATTTCGATATTGGTTCGCATCAGGCCACCTTCAAGTGTGTATGGAAATTTAAAATCATACACATTACAAGCGCTGTGTACAAGCGTTCATTGCGGCTTCCAGACCACATCAGAGTCCACGGCGTACAAAGTGCAAGGGTTGCCGAAGCGCTGGCAGTTGCCCAGGGCGCGCCCTGCAGCGTAGTCGCCCCGGGACACGCCGAAGCCACCTTTGCTGTTGACCGCAAACGCACGAGGCAAGGCCATTTCTAAAAACTTGGCGTAGGCCGCTTTGCCGGACGTGCCTACCGGGACGGAAGATGTGGCATCAATGGCTGCAAAGGCACTGGGTGGCGGTGCTTTCACGATGGCAGGGCGGTCAAAGCCCAGTTGGCTTAAAAAAGCGTCCACCACGGGCAACCACTGGTCCATATTGGTGTTCAGGCCGCTGTGTCCGTCCTCACCAACAGCTGCGAACCCCTTAAATTCGGCTATCCCGCCACCATCGACCCAGGCCTTGTGCCAGGTTTTAGGATTGTCCGGCCCCCAGTATTTGTCATTTTCCCAGTACATCCAGAGCATGGGAACTTTGGCGTCCTTGGCAATCTGACCCCAGTATTGCGTGGTGGCACCGGGATTGCAGGGCCGGCCGGGGTTGTTGTCCGGATTGCCGCCGGTACCCCCTGAAAAATTGATGCCGCCCACCAAGCCTGCAGGTGAGCGACCCACAGTGGCCACGGAGGTCAGACCGCCAACGGACTGGCCTGCCACCACCCAACGGCTGGTGTCCACATAGGGCAAGGTTTTGGCAAATTCCACTGCGGCCAAGACCTGTTCGGAGGCCGCCACAGACATAGGCTCAATGCTGCGGCAGCCACTGTTTTCAGGGTCGAAACTGCCATAGGTTTCCCAGTAGCCTATGCGGTTAGGAACCAGCACCACAAAACCCTTGGCCACCAGGTAGCGCGCCACCGATTCAGGCCGGTAGCGCCCTTGGCTGGCGCGCCTGGCTTGCACTGCCCGGCCATGGTTGAAAACGACCAAAGGAAACGGCCCGTCGCCAGGCGGGCGGTACACCGTCATGGGCAGGGGCCTGGTCTCCTGGCGGCCATGCATGTCTTTGACCGTGGCCTGGGTGCGCAGCACCTCCTCTCGCAGGTCTTTGGCCAGCACTTCGGCCGCTGGGCTGGATTTGTCTTCTTGGGCCCACAAACTTCCACACAGCTGCAGCGCAAGAAACAATACAAAAAAGACTTTCATCCTGCGCCGCGCCCTACATCCGGAACACGCCGAACTTCGGCTCGCCAATCGGCGCGTTGAGCGAGGCCGACAGGCCCAGTGCCAGCACGCGGCGCGTGTCGGCCGGGTCGATGATGCCGTCGTCCCACAAGCGCGCGCTGGCGTAGTAGGGGTGCGACTGCTGGGCGAACTGGTCGAGCACGGGTTGTTTGAAGGCCGCTTCTTCGTCCGCGCTCCATTGACCGCCGCGCCCTTCAATACCGTCGCGCTTGACAGTGGCCAGCACGCCGGCCGCCTGCTCGCCGCCCATCACGCAGATGCGTGCATTCGGCCACATCCACAAAAAGCGCGGCGAAAAAGCGCGGCCGCACATGCCGTAGTTGCCGGCACCGTAACTGCCGCCAATGATCACCGTGAACTTGGGCACGCTGGCCGTAGCCACCGCCGTGACCATCTTGGCGCCGTGGCGGGCAATGCCTTCGTTTTCGTATTTTTTGCCGACCATGAAGCCGGTGATGTTCTGCAAAAACACCAGCGGCACCTTGCGCTGGCAGCACAGCTCGATGAAGTGCGCGCCCTTTTGCGCACTTTCAGAAAAAAGCACGCCGTTGTTGGCGATGATGCCGACCGGCATGCCTTCGATGTGCGCAAAGCCGCACACCAGCGTGGCGCCAAAACGAGCCTTGAACTCATGGAACTCGCTGCCATCGACGATGCGGGCGATCACCTCGTGCACGTCGTAGGGCTTGCGCGTGTCGGCCGGGATCACACCGTAAAGCTCGCTCGCCTCATAGAGCGGCGGCAGCGGCGTGCGCAGGGTTTGGTAGGCGCGCTTGCTGCGGTTCAGGCTGGCAACAGCCTGGCGCGCCAGTGCCAGCGCATGCGCGTCGTTTTGCGCCAAATGGTCGGCCACGCCAGACAGGCGCGTGTGCACGTCGCCGCCGCCCAGGTCCTCGGCGCTCACTATCTCGCCGATGGCAGCTTTGACCAGCGGCGGGCCGCCCAGAAAAATGGTGCCCTGGTTCTTGACGATGATGGTCTCGTCACTCATGGCCGGCACATAGGCGCCGCCCGCCGTGCAGCTGCCCATGACCACGGCAATCTGCGCAATACCCTGCGCGCTCATGTTGGCCTGGTTGTAGAAGATGCGGCCGAAGTGCTCGCGGTCCGGGAACACGTCGTCCTGGTTGGGCAGGTTGGCGCCGCCCGAATCCACCAGGTAAATGCAGGGTAAATTGTTTTGCATCGCCACTTCCTGCGCGCGCAAATGCTTTTTGACTGTCATCGGGTAGTAGGTGCCGCCCTTGACGGTGGCGTCGTTGCAGATGATCAGGCAATCGATACCGCTGACTCGGCCGACGCCGGCGATCAGGCCGGCGCAGGGTGCGCTGTCGCTGCCGTCGCGGTCCGGGTACATGGCCAGCGCAGCCAGCGGTGCCAACTCCAGAAAAGGTGTACCCGGGTCCAGCAGCATCTGCACGCGTTCACGCGGCGGCAGTTTGCCGCGCGCCACATGTTTAGCACGCGCTGCCTCGCCACCGCCGGCAGCCACTTTGGCGAGCTGCACCGTCAGGTCTTGCACCTGCTCGCGCAGGGCGGCCGCATTGGCCTGAAAGTCGGCCGATCGGGCGTTGAGCTGGGTTTGCAGAACTGACATGTGTTTCCTTGTTACCGGGTGCTGCCATAAAGCATGCGCAGAGTGCCCGAAAAAGCAAACTGCGCGCAGCTGCAGCAAAGCGCTGCGATAGCAGGCTGAATCAGAGCCCGGCCTGAGCGCCTTCGCCCAAGGCGATGTCCAGCATCATGTCGCTGGCCAAGGGGCCCACATCGCGCTGCAGCGCCTCGACCGACATGGAGGCCGGCACGCGCAATTGCGCCTTGACCTTGAATGTCTTTTGACCACCCGTGCTGCTGCGCACGATGTCGGTGTGAATGCTCTCAATGCTGATGGCGCGCTCGGCCAGCAACTTGGTGAGCTTGCTGACGATGCCGACCTGGTCTTCTCCTACCAGTTCCAGCTCGACCAGGCGCTGCGAAGCGGGCAGTGCCGCACCCTCGCTGCCGGCGATCACCACCTGCAAGCCGCTCGAGGCCAGGCCTTGCAAAGAATTGGTCAACGCCTGCGCGTTCTCGCGCGGCACCTCGAAATGCACCATGCCGGCAAATTCACCGGCCAGCCGGGTCATGCGGCTGGCCGCCCAGTTGGCGCCAAAACGCTGCGCACGATCAGCCAGTGAATTGACGATGCCCGGGCGGTCGGTGCCGACGATGGACACCACCAGCGAGGTGCTGGTGGGCGCCGCCTCGCCGGGCAGCACGACAGCCTTGCGGATCATGGGGGCGCGGGTGGCAAAGGCCGGGTCTTGCGCGTTGGCCGGCACCATGCCTGTCTGGCGCGCACCGTGCACCACTTGGCGCAACAGAGCGATGCCCATGGGGGCGAGCGCGCGCTCCCACAACTCACGTGCGTTCTCACCTTTTTTGACAAAGCACCAGTCCTGCGCGGCAATGCCGCCGGCGTCCCAACCGTCGGCCAGGTGGTAGACCGAGCCGCCGGCAATCGCGTCGCCTTCGAGAATTGTCCATTCCACCGCTGCAATGCCGCGGTGCCTGGGCAAGAGCGACGGGTGGTAGCCGACGCCACCCAGGCGAGAACGCGCCAGCGCCTCGTCACTGACGCGGGCATGGGTGTGGGCGGCAATGATCAGCTCGGTGCCCTCGGGAATCGCGTGGCCGGGCACAATTTTGGGGTTCTCCAGCACATGCAAGGTAATGCCGGCAGCGCGAGCAGCCACAGCCAAGCGATCGTCGTCAGCCGGCGCCACAACGCCGGTGAACTCAATGCCCTCTTCGTGGCGCAGCGCCTCAAAAACTGAAGCCGCAAAAAAACGGGAACCCACCAGTGCACATTTCATGGAAGTCACTCTTTGGAAGAAAGGAGGCGCTGCCAGTCAAAGCGCTGCCAGCGCGGTTAAAAGTGTCAGCCGGCGACGGCTTCAGCCACGGTTTCAGCCAGGCCGACACGGTCTAAAGCGCCGGCCAGGTTGGCCACGGTGTGGTCGACATGGTGCCACTTGTCCAAACCGAACAGGCCGATACGGAAGGTCTTGAAGTCCGGCCGTTCGTCGCATTGCAGCGGCACACCAGCGGCCGTTTGCAAACCTTGCTCGAGGAACTTCTTACCTGTGTGGATATCCTGGTCGGTGGTGTAGCTGACCACCACGCCCGGCGCCTTGAAGCCTTCGGCCGCCACACTGCGCAAGCCGCGACCTTCAAACAGCGCGCGTACTTTTTTGCCCAGCAACTCCTGCTCTGCCTTGACCTTGGCAAAACCGTAGGCCTGGGTTTCTTTCATGACGCTGCACAAACGCGTCAGGGCGTCTGTCGGCAATGTTGCGTGGTAAGCGTGGCCACCTTTTTCGTAGGTTTCCATGATCTGCAGCCACTTTTTGAGGTCGCAGGAAAAGCTGGAGCTGGTGGTGCCTTCGATGGCGGTGCGGGCCCGCTCACTGAGCATGACCATGGCGCAGCAAGGCGAGCTGCTCCAGCCTTTTTGCGGCGCGGAAACCAGCACATCAACGCCCGTGGCTTTCATGTCCACCCACATGGCACCTGAGGCAATGCAGTCCAGCACAAACAAACCGCCCACCGCGTGCACGGCATCGGCCACGGCACGCAGGTAGTGGTCTGGCAGGATCATGCCGGCAGAGGTTTCAACGTGCGGGGCAAACACCACCGCCGGCTTTTCTTTGGCAATAGCGGCCTGCACTTCGGCAATCGGTGCCGGGGCCCAGGGGGCTTGCGCTTCAGCGGAAGCCTGCCGGGCTTTGATCACGGTGTGCGTAGCCGGGATCTGGCCCATGTCAAAAATCTGCGTCCAGCGGTAGCTGAACCAGCCATTGCGGATGACCATCACATGCTTGCCGCCGGCAAACTGGCGGGCCACCGATTCCATGCCATAGGTGCCGCTACCGGGCACCAGCACGGCGGAATGCGCGCCATAGACTTCCTTGAGCATGCCGGAAATGTCCGTCATCACGCCCTGAAAGCTCTTGGACATGTGGTTGAGGGACCGGTCGGTGTAGACCACCGAAAATTCGAGCAGGCCATCAGGGTCAACATTGGGCAGAAGTCCGGGCATAAGGCTCTCTTTAGTTAGGGTTAAAAACGGTGCAGCATTACAGCTTATCACCAGTGAGGGATTTCGTGAAGAAGGCTCAAAGAAGGCCGGCCAGGGCGTCCATATCAGTGAAAACCCGCTGTGCACCCGCCGCCAGCAAGGCTTGGGGGGCGTCATGGCCGGCTGCGGACGGGCTGTAACCATAGACCGTTGCACCCGCGGCCAAGCCGGCCATGACGCCGGTGACCGTGTCTTCGACCACCGCGCAGTGCTGCGGCGCCACCCCCAGAGCCGCCGCTGCAGCCAGGTAAACGTCGGGGGCCGGCTTGGTGCGCGGCATTTCATGGCCGCTGAAGATAAAGCCTTCAAAGTAAGGCATAAACCCGCATTTTTTCAGCTGTAATTCCACCTTAAAACGGTCGGCACCTGATGCGCAGGCAATCCGGCCGGCGTACTTG
>CANNNH010000071.1 GCA_947505915.1 Comamonadaceae bacterium | reverse complement strand
GCCCCCGTCGTGCGGCGTGGCGCGGGTGCTGATGTTGGCCAAATCACTGCCCGTGCCCGGCTCGGTCATGCCAATGGCCGATATCACCTCACCACGGGCCATGCGTGGCAACCAGGTTTGCTGCTGCTCGGGCGTGCCGTAATGGTGCAGATACGGGGCCACAATTTCTGAGTGCAAATGGAACAAGGGGCCAGTAAAGCCACTGCGTGCCAACTCTTGGACCATCACGGCACTGTGGCCAAAATCGGCTTGCGACCCGCCCAGTTCTGTGGGCAAGCCCATGCACAACAAGCCCAGCTCACCGGCTTTGCGCCAAAGCTCACGCGAGACTTGGCCCTCACGCTCCCAACGGGCGTGGTGTGGGGCAATTTCTTTGTCGATGAAGCGGCGCACCAAGTCGCGCAATGCGGCCAACTCCTCGCTGTCGCCATCGTCCCAATCCCATGACAAGTTCATGCAGTGACTCCATCGGTGGTGAACCCAAATTTCATGCGGCGCCCTCTTCCAAGGCCCAGCGCACGTGGGCGGTCATGGCTTTGGCAATGGCGTTCAGCGGCTTGCGCCCATCGGCCTTGTACCAAATGGGCACATGGTTGAGGGCCCCAATCAATTGCAAGCGCAACAGGCTCTTATCGGTGCCACGCCGCAGGGGCAAGCGGGCCACCAGCACCTTGAATTTGTCTTCATAGCCGTGGCGCAAATCGATCAAGGCTTGGCGGCCTTCTTGGGGGAAGTCGTGCGGCTGCACCTGGATGAACACACTGGCAAACGGAGATGCCCCTGGCAAGGTGACGAGCATCATCTCCAAGTGGTTCAGAACAGCCCGCTCCAGCTGCACCACAGGGCTGGCCGAACTGGCCAAAATCTCGTCAATCGCCGTGCTGACCAGGCGCACACCCTCGGTGTAGACCGCCAGCAGCAAATCGCTTTTGGCCGCATAGTGGTAATAAATGGACCCCGCCATCATGCCCGATGCTTGGGCGATATCACGCATGCTGGCCTGAGCGTAACCTTTGTCGCGAAACACCTGGGCAGCGGCGAGCAGCAAATCTTGGTGGCGGTTGTGGGACCGGGGTTTGGCGCTGCGCCGCGCTGGCGTGCCAGCGCTTGAAGCTGATTTTTTTGGCTCCACCCAAACCGTTGAGGCACTCATGTGGACCCCGGGCCAAAGGTGTCGACCAAGGCTTGCGTGGCATTGGCAAATGGGCGGGCTTGCGACATGTCATGGATTTTTGCCCATTGCTCGGCGACAAATTCGGGCGATGCCTCTCCATCGGGTGCCCGCACACCCATGGCCTCCACCACTTGCACGCCCGCAAAATAACCCGCACCAGCTGCCACGATCTGACCGCTTTGCTGGCAGGCCTCACTGGCCATGTAAAGCACCGCTGCGCTGACTTTTTCTGGGCTGGCTTGGCCCATGAACTGCGCCAAACCCAAACCTTCGGTCATGCGGGTCAATGCCACGGGCGCGATGGTGTTGACCAAAATGCCATAACGGGCCCCTTCATCTTTGAGGGCATTCATCAGGCCAACCAATCCCATCTTGGCGGCGGCGTAATTGCTTTGACCGAAATTGCCGTACAAACCTGCCGCCGATGTCGTCATGACAATGCGGCCGTATTGCCTGTCTTGAAACACCGGCCACACGGCGCGGCTGCACAAAGCCGACCCCATCAGGTGCACACGGATCACCGCTTCAAAATCGGCGGGGTCCATCTTGACCAAAGATTTGTCGCGCAAAATGCCCGCGTTGTTGATCAGCACGTCCACGCGGCCAAAGGCGCTCATGGCCGCATCCACCAAGGCTTGCGCACCTTGTGGCGTGGCGATGTTGTCAAAATTGGCCAGGGCTTTGCCACCGGCTGCGGTGATTTCGTCCACCACGATCTGTGCTGCAGCCTGGTCACCCCCTTGGCCCTGGACACTGCCACCCAAATCATTGACCACCACCATCGCCCCGCGCTGGGCCAAGGCCACAGCGTGGGATCTGCCCAAACCGCCCCCGGCACCGGTGACGATGGCCACACGTTGGTCAAATCGAATGCTTTCTGCCATAGTGTTTATTCCTTCATGGGACGCCATCAGCCCCGGTACATGGCTTCCACTTCGTCTTGGTATTTGGCGGCAATGCTTTCACGGCGAATTTTCATGGTCGCGGTGACTTCGCCATCATCGTGGTCCAGCTCTTTGGTCAGCAAGTGAAATTTGCGCACATGCTGCACCTGGGGCATGCGCCGGTTGACCGCCTCCACCTCTTGGGAAACCAAATCCCGCACCGAGGCATGTTCAGCCAAGCTTTTGAAGTTGGTGTAAGTGATGGCCTTTTCTTCGGCCCATTTCCCCACGGTCTCGCCATCGACTTGGATCAAGGCACTGACAAAGTGGCGTTTGTCGGCGACGATGATGGCCTCTTTGATGAAGCCCGAAAACTTGAGCATGTTTTCAATTTCACTGGGCGAGATGTTTTTGCCACCGGCGGTGATCATGATGTCTTTTTTGCGGTCCACAATTTTGATTTCTTGGCCCTGCGGCAAGTCCGGCGTGGGCACCCATTGGGCAATGTCACCGGTGTGCAACCAGCCAGCCGCATCAATGGCTTGGGCAGTGGCTTCGGGGTTGCGAAAGTAACCCTTGAACACCGTCGGACCGCGCAACAACAACTCGCCATCATCGGCCAAACGGGCCTCCAACCCCGGAATGGGGTCGCCCACCGTCCCCAAAGGCGAACCACTGTCGCGCTGCAAGGTGGCAATGCCCGCGGTTTCGGTCATGCCATAGCCTTCGGTGATTTGCACCCCAACGATGCGAAAAAACCGCAGTAAATCGGGCGACACGGGGGCCGCACCCGACATGGCGCGGCGGCATTCGCGCAGGCCCAAAAAATTACACAAGGCGCGAAACACCAAGGCATGCCAAAAGGCGTAATGCGCTTTTTGTACCCACGTCCAGGTGCGGCGCGGCCGATCCGCAAAACCCTCGACCGCTGCAAACGCGTGGTCAAACAGCCAGCGCTGAGATGCACTGGCCTCGCGCATTTTCAACACGATCGAAGCATGCATTTTTTCCCAAATGCGCGGCACACCCAGAAAAATAGTGGGGGCAATTTCCCGCAAATCACTTTGCACGGTGCGGATCGATTCGGCAAAGTTCACCACCGCACCCGACTGCATGGGCAATGAGATGGTGAATATCTGCTCGGCCACATGGCACAAAGGCAAATAGGACAACATCGCATCCTGGCCATCGCAGTGGTAGTAATGCTGCGCCCCCAAGGCCATGGCGGTGATGTTGCCGTAGGAAATCATGGCCGCTTTGGGTCGCCCCGTGGAGCCTGAGGTGAAGATCATCAAGGCAATGTCATCGGGCACTTGCTGCGCCAAGGTGCTCACCTGGGTCTGCTGCGTGGGGGGCGGTGCATCGCGCCCCAACTGACACACCGACTCAAAACTTTTCCATGCCGTATCGCTGTAGTGGCGCAAACCCTTGGGGTCGATGACCACCATGATGGGCGCGGCGGTCAGTTCGGGCATGGCTTCGAGCACCTTGTCGAGTTGCTCTTGGTCCTCGCACACCACGGCGCCCACATCGGCCGCTTGCAGCAGGTAAGCCACTTCGGCGGCCGGGCTGGTGGGGTAGATGCCGACGGTGACCATGCCCACCATGCCGCAACCCAGCTGGGTGTAGACCCATTCACAGCGGTTCTCGCTGATGATGGCGATGCGCGACTGCGCTGGCAACCCCAAGGCCATCAAGCCCAAACCGAACTCACGCGCATGGCGCTCGTAATCTTGCCAGGTGATGGGCCCCCAAATGCCAAAATCTTTTTGGCGCAAGGCCACATCATGGGGGCATTGCTGCGCCCAATGCTGTAATTTTTGCGGCAAAGTGAGGTGGGTGAATTCGCTCATGACAACCACCGCTTGCGCCGCTTGTAGTGTTTAACGTCCCGAAAACTGGCCACCGCTGACGCCCCTTCCGAATAGCCCAAATAAAAGCGTTGCACATCGGCATCGTTGCGCAATCGATCGACCGGGCCACTGACCACCACTTTTCCGTTCTCCATGATGTAGGCCTCGCTGCAAATGCCAAAGGCGGCAAAGGCGTTTTGCTCCACCAACAGCATGGCCACCCCTTGCGCGCGGGTGATGCGGGCAATGATGGCGAAAATTTCCTCGACCACTTTGGGAGCGAGGCCCAAAGAAGGTTCATCGAGCAAGATCAAATTGGGTTGCCCCACCAAGGCCCGGGAGATGGCCAACATTTGTTGCTCGCCACCCGACAAATACCCAGCCCTTTGTTGGCGCCGTTCGGCCAAGCGTGGAAAGTACTCAAACAAACGATCAAAGTCGGGCTTGGCCGCCCCCACCCGGCCTTTGAGGGCCAAGGTGGCGGCGATCAGGTTTTCTTCCACGGTGAGGTCTTCAAACACATGGCGGCCTTCGCGCACATGGGCAATGCCGCTGCGCGCGATCAAGTGCGGTGCCATGCCATTCAACGCGGTTTTGGCCGCCCAAATTTCGCCACTGCGCACCTCGCCCTTTTCCAGGGGCAGCAAACCCGACACCGCTTTGAGCGTGGTCGTTTTGCCAGCCCCATTCGAGCCCAACAGCGCCACCATGGCACCTGTGGGTACATGCAAGGACAAGCCGCGCAACACCTGGATGGTGTGGTGGTAAACCACCTCGATGTTTTCGATGCGCAGTGCGGCGTCGACGACCTCTTCAGCCATGGCCATCAAGCGGTTCTGATCCACCCACTGGCGGGCTCAAACAGTTTGGCATTGGCGTCAAAACGGTAAATGCGCCCGGTGGCAATTTGGTGTCCCTTGAGGTTGACCGGCAAGCCGCTGATGCCTCCTGAATCCCAATCGGTCATGGTTTCCAACGCCGCTTTCATGTTGGGGCCAGTGAGCGGCTTGTTGGCCTTCAGCACCCGCTCCATCACCTCGGCAAAGATGGTGCCCACCAACCAACCATGGGTGTAGAAGGTGCTGACGTACTTGATATCGGGGCGGCGTTTTTGGGCAAATTGGTTCATGGTCACCATGGCCGGCGCGTCTTTGGTGTCGTGGCTATAGCGGTAAGGCATCACACCCATCCACCCATCGCCCACAGCGCCCATGGCTTCGGCAGTGGATTTGTCCATGCTCCAGATGGTTCCCATGAACTGGGTACCGGTCATGCCGGCCTCGCGCATTTGGCGGATGAACTCTGGGATGGGCGCCAGCACATACCCATGGAAGATCACATAGTCGGGGCGGGCGCGGCGCAGCTTGGCCACTTCAGCCGACACGTCCACGCTGCCAGGCTTGGTGACAATTTCTGACACCACGTTGAGGCCCATTTTCTTGGCCCGCTCTTTGGTGGCTTCAATCGGGTCACGGCCAAATTCGGTATCGCTGTAAACCAGTGCCACGGTGGGCTTGGTGCCGCCTTTGGCTTGGCTGTTGATGTACTCCAACAAAATGGCGCACATGGACGCATAGGTGGGCCCTGCCATGAAGTAGTAAGGCACTTTATCGGGATCTGCCAAATCAGACGCGAAAGAGGGGCTGCAGGTGAGCGTGGTGCCCAGTTGGCTCACCTCCACCGAAGCGGCTTTGGCCCAAGCCGTGGAGTCACCATAAAACACGGGCGGCTTGTGCGCGGCCATCAGTTTTTTGAACACCGCCATGGCCTGGTCCATTTTGTAACCAGAGTCTTCGCTGATGTAGCGCAATTTGCGCCCCATGATGCCGCCCCTGGCTTCGTTGCGCCATTCGCAGTAATCATTGACGCCCATGTTCAGGCCGACGCCTGCAAAGGCAAACACACCGGTGATGGGTGGGGCCGCAGCCACCACCAATTCACCCGACTGGGCCCAGGTGGTCAGGGGCAAACCCAGGGCACTCAAGCCTGTGGCAGCAGCAACGCTTTTGAGCGCATGGCGACGAGAATTCATGTCAGTCTCCTTCAAGTTTTAAAAGGCCACAAATGGAAGAAGCGACGCGTTCGTCGCCACATTTCGACCAGGCCGTGCGGTTCGAAAATCAAAAAAGCAATGATCAATGCGCCAAACACCATCTCACGCATGGGCGAGAGCAAGGCCATGGCATTGGGGGCCCAAATGGTCAACAAGCTGACGATGCCGCGCAAGACCTCTGGCACCAAGGTCCTGAAGGCGGCACCCAAGATGGTGCCCAGCACCGTGCCCAAGCCCCCCACGATGATGGCGGCAAAATAAAAGATGGACAAGGAGAAGGTGAAATGCTCTGGCGTGATGGCGCGGTAAAAATAGCCCATCAAACCACCAGCCACGCCGGCATAAAAAGACCCCAGGGCAAAGGCCATGAGTTTGCCGCGAAATAAATCGATGCCCAACACCTCGGCTGAAATGTCTTTGTCGCGGATGGCGATGAAGGAGCGCCCGACATGCGTCCTGAGCAAGTTGCGCGCGCCCAGCAGCATCACACCGGCGCAGGCCATGATCACGTAATAAATGTCGCGGTCGGTGTTGATCACCCAGCCCCACAACTGGGCTGGGGCAATATTGACGCCCCGCACGCCACCGGTGACCGAATCCCACTCTCGGAACACAAACATCAAGATGAACTGGGCCGCCAAGGTGGCCACCGCCAAATACAAGCCCTTGATGCGCAAAGAAGGGATGCCCACCACCACGCCAATCAGCGCACTGACCACGCCGGCCAGCGGTATGGTGATGTAGAAAGGCAGGCCCCCCCACTTGTCCAAAAATGCCACGGTGTAGCACCCCACCCCCATGAAGGCGGCATGGCCCAAGGAGATTTGACCGGCAAAGCCCGTGACGATGTTCAAGCCCATGGCCGCAATCACATGGACGCCCGTCAAGCACGCCAAATAGGTGAAATAACTGCCCCCGACCCAAGGAAAGATCAGCAGCAGGCCGACAAAGCCGATCATCCAACTGCGCTGCACCCGGGTGATGAGCAAGGACTCATCATGGGCATAACTGGCTCTGAAATCACCGATGCGCATGGGGGTCAGAGCCTTTCAATGTCACGGGTGCCCAACAAACCATAGGGGCGAACCATCAAGATGGCCAAGACCACCACATAGGGCACCAAATCGCGCGCCTTGCCACCGAAGTAGCCCACCGCGATGCTCTCGAGCCAACCGACCAACAAGCCCGCAATGATGGCACCGGCCACGCTGTCGAGCCCGCCCAAGATCACCACTGCCAACACACCCAATGCCGTGCCACTCAAGGCGGGTGACAAACTGCTGATGGAAGCCACAATGGTGCCCGCCACCGCACCTACGCAGCCGGCAAACACCCAGGTGAGTTGTTGGGTGCGGCGCACATCGATGCCCAAGGCAT
>CANNNH010000070.1 GCA_947505915.1 Comamonadaceae bacterium | reverse complement strand
GGCGTCGGCACACCATAGATGACAGACACGCCACAGACAAAACCTGGCGTCCCGACAACGGCTTCGATGGGCAGCGGACGCATAGTCTCTGCCACATGGTGCAGCGGGAAGGCACACGCACGTGCACCAACCATGACCACAAGCACTTGGCTAATTTCTAAAGCGCGGCCGGTTAAGACGTGCTGCATGACGCCTTGCGCGTCAGCGACGGTACCCGAGAAATTGGCAAGGTAGAAAATAAAAGCAGCGCAGATTTTTCAGGCATAGCGATCTCTGTAATTGGTATGACGGATCGCCCAAACAAAACTGCGAGCATTAAACCATTCTATGCCCTATTTTGGTGCAACGCATCCTTAATTTACAGGACGCTACACATTTTCACTTTCACTCTATGGAATGGGCCTTCTCAACTGGGGCAATTGGTCCATAATATCAGCAGCTTTTTATCATATTTTGTGTTTTTACCATTCCCTCCTAGGATCTTGATCATGAAAATTGGTAAATTGTTTTTGCTACTTATCTCAGTTTTATTCATCGGACAGGCCCACTCAGGTGCTTGGGATGAGCTCAAGCCCTATGAGCTGACAGATGAAACTCCCATCATTTTCAGTCCCAAGGACAACACACTGGTTTTGGCAGACCCCTCGGGTTTATTGACTGTTGAAGATGTTTTAAAGCGCAAGGATGAATTCAAGCCCCCATCAGAAATGGGCGCCATTGATACGCGGCACTCTTACTGGATCATGCAAAAGATCAGCAATAAATTGGATGTTGATAAAAATCTTAGACTTGATGGCTATTGGAAAAGCATAAACACACATCTCATCAGCGCAGACGGTACTGTGGCGAACTTGAAGCCTTCAGGTTTTAGTTCTGGCTACTCTTTTTTAAGCGATATAGATCCAGCCCGCCCAACTTCAGCCAAAGTCGCCAGTCGTGAATCTTTGTTCTCACTTCGCAGAGGTGAGGCTCTTATTTTACTTTCGCAATCAAAGGCTTTCTCAGCCGCACCTGCGAAATATGTATTAAGGATGGTTGATAACGAGCGTTTTTTAGAAACACGTCGCTTTGGCCTATATGTTGAGGGCGCAATGCTAGGGATTCTGTTTGCGCTCATGATTTTTGGGTGGTATTCCTATTTCGCCAACAGGGACAGGGCAGGACTGTTTTATGGGGCGTGGATTTCTTTTGCGTTTTTACAAGTCTTCGCATTTTATAGCCAAGACGGTTTCCACTTCACTGAATTCATTGTTAATGCCAATGATGTTTATATCGGACATGCATCCTTGTCTACTTTTATCTTCTCTATTGGTGGTTACGGGCAGGTTTTTTTCTATTTTCTTTTTGCCAGCGCCTATCTTCAAATCGGAAAATATTACCCCAAAACGCAAAAAATAATTTATCTTCTAATTTTATATTTTGTCCTTCATTTCATAGTAAATCATTTCGTTAATCATAATGTTCCGGCATCTTTATTTTGGCTTGGAAATGCAATACTGCCCGTGATCGCTTTTGTAATGCTTTACAAGGCGGCAATTGAAAGGTACAGACAAGGCATGAGTATTGCCATGTTTTGGCTTATTGCTTCTATTCCGTACTTTATTTTCCGCCTCATTTTTATACATGGTCTGATGGGTTATGAATCTGTGTTTAGCTACTTTCCTGAGTCTGGCACCAGCTATTTGTTACAAAGCGCCAGCGTGTCTCAAGCGATTGCACTTTGTGCTGAGGCTTTGATCATGGCTTTGGCAGTTGTGAGCAGAAACACGTGGATACAAAAAGAGTTAGCCCATTCGATAGCGTCTCAAAAAAACCTTGTTGAAAACCAAAACAAGGTTTTGGAAGAAACAGTTGCAGAACGCACCAAAGAGCTGGCTGAACAACACCAAAAACTTGATGACACTCATCAGTTAGTAGTGGGCTCTGTCAACTACGCCAGCCGCTTGCAACGCGGCCAGTTGCCCAGACAGATGCGCATCGATGGTCGTTTTGCATCTTTCGCCACCATTTGGGAGCCCAGAGACACCATTGGTGGCGACTTGTATTGGTTGTCCAGCTCTCAGCAATCAGGGCCCTTTGTGATGGCAGTGGCTGATTGCACGGGGCATGGAGTGCCTGGTGCCATGCTGAGTTTGCTGGTCAGCAACTCGTTGGAACGCATTTATGCCAACGATACCGCTGAAGACCCAGCTACTGCGTTGATGTCACTTGACCACTATGTAAGAACAGGTCTGAACCAAGACCGCGCCGACAGCGAAAGTGATGATGGTTGTGATGCAGCTGTGCTGCGGATCGATCGCGACAAGCAAACGATTGAATTTGCGGGAGCCAAGTTGGGGCTGTTCCAAGTCGATACAAAAGGCGTGGTGACCCGCCACCAAGGTGCGCGTTGCAGCTTGGGCTACCAAGACGCGATCGAGGACAAAGACAAACCCATGGTGCAAACCATTCGCTACCAGTCAGGCAACACCTTTGCGATCGTGACTGATGGTTTGACAGACCAAATTGGTGGAAATAGCAGCATCAAGACCTCGTTTGGGTACAGAAGACTAGAAAATATTCTTAAAACCAATTGCACATCCGAAGCCGATTACATTGCATACATGCTTAAAAGTGATTTTCTCGCTTGGCAGGGCAGTGAAACAAGACGCGACGACCTCACCGCAGTGGTATTTCGACTTTAAAATTCCCGATTGAAAAAGGAAAAGTAACCATGGATTTATCTCAAGCCATTTTGTTGCGCAACAGTTTGCGCCAGAACCATGTGATCATGGCCTACAACGGCACTGTCTCAGACGACCTGATGGTCACCTTGGCCGATTTGCTCAAAGAACGCCTTGTGGCCAACGACGATGTCAAACGCTCGAAACTGATTTTTGCGGTGTTCATGGAAGGTGTGCAAAACCTGATTTGGCATGGCAAAGAACACGCGGAAAACATGGGCATGATTTTGATCACCGAGCATGAAAAAAAAATTACCATCATGTGCGGCAACCGCATTGAAAAGGACAAGACCCAAGGTTTGAAGGACAGGCTCGCACAAATTGAAGGGGCTGACAAAGACACGATACGTCAGCTTTACAGAGACGGCATGTCACAGGCAACCGAACATGAGGGACCAGGCTCCGGACTGGGTTTACTGGAGATTGCCCGCAGATCCACTCAACCCATCAGTTACACATTTGTCGATGTGGACGAGCACAGCGTTGATTTCATATTATCAGCAACCATTTAAGGACAAGACATGCATATCGCCGCCACAGACCGCACACCCGCCATCTCACTCACGCATGAGCCATTGATGCTGAGTATCTTAGGCGAGTCTTTTCCCGAAGATGTATCGGCTTTTTATGGTGAGGTTATATCTGCCATCAACCAATTGGCCACCACGACCAAGGGCAAGCTCGAAGTTGAGATGGCCATGGTTTACATCAACAGTTCCAGCATCAAAGCGATGTACCGTATTTTTGAAGGCATAGACGCCTACCGCCAAGCAGGGAACGAGGTGCAAGTGACATGGAAGGCAGAAGCCGATGACGACATCATGCAAGAACTGGGCGAAGACTTCAAAGACCGGTTTCAAGCATTGAATTTCACAGTTGAACAGCATGGCTGAAGAGGTCTTTGATCTCTACGATCGAGAAAAATTATTGCTGGCCGAAGGCCAAGCGATTCTCGAAAGTGCAGACCAAGAAGCAATCAAAGCGTTTGCCGAACGTTTGTTTGACCGTTTTTCTAAACTGGTTCGTGAAAACGAAGACTTGACCCGTCACTCCGACCGGCAAGAGCAGCGCTTGGTCAAACTCAACCGCAATCTCAAAACCCAAACCTTGGAACTTGAGCAGCAGAGAAGCAGGTTGGAAGGCTTGTCTCTTCAACTTGCAAAGTACTTGCCACCGCAAATCCACGATGCTTTGTTTGCTGGCAAGTACGACACCCAAATCACCACCCAGCGAAAGAAGCTGACGGTGTTTTTCAGTGATATCAAAGACTTCACCCGCACTGCAGAGTCCTTGCAACCCGAGTCACTCACCGAGTACCTGAACGAGTATTTTTCAGAGATGACGCAAATTGCTTTGTCCTATGGCGCCACCATCGACAAATACATTGGCGACGCGGTGATGCTTTTTTTCGGCGATCCTGAATCTAAAGGCGTGAAAGAAGATGCGCGGGCCTGCGTTGAGATGGCATTGGAGATGCAAGAGCGCATGGTGGTGTTGCAAAACCGTTGGCGTGAGCGTGGCTTTGAAAATCCATTTGTCATTCGCATTGGCATCAACACCGGCTATTGCAATGTGGGCAACTTCGGCTCGGACCAGCGTTTGAGCTACACCATCATTGGTGGCGAAGTGAATGTGGCTCAGCGTTTGGAGTCCTGCTCCGACCCCGGTGGCATTCTTATCAGCCACGAAACCTATGTTCAGGTGGATGACTTGGTTGAAGTGCAAGAGCGGCAAGCGGTTAGTTTGAAAGGCATTGACCGTACCATTCGCACCTATGCCATTCGCGCCCGAAAAGCAGAGCTTGATAAACCCTTGCGCTTGAAACACCCACAAGGGGTTCACATTGATTTGTCGCCTCAGTATTTAAACCGTGACGACCGACAACTGATCGCCACGCAACTCAAAACACTTGCGGCACAATTGGAAAACCTTGACGAAAAAGACTCCGCAAAATGACCGAGCTTTCTGGCAGTTTTGAAATTGATGTGGAACACCTCAATGAGTTGGGCGTGGTGGATGCAAACTCACCTAAGAGCATGGATATTTTTGCTTCGGGAAAACTCAACAGCAATGAGCGTTTGTATTTCAGCCTATGGGGTAACAAATTTTTGAGCACTGCCAGCTTTGAGGCTAAGAAAAAAATTTTTCAGCAAGGCGAGGATGTGGCGGTGGCTTATTTCATCGTTTCGGGCAGTTTGTTGGCAGTGAATGGTCAAATCATCGAGCGCCTAGGCCCTGGGAGCGTGTTGTGCCTTGCAGAAGGCTTGGCGGGTTTGCCTGCGCCTAAAACGGTTGTCACTGTGACGCCTGTACAAGCCCGCATCATTCCTTTGCACAAAGTCGATCACATGGTGCCCAACTTGCCTCATGCCATCAGGCAAACCATTCGCACCACGGTGAGGCGGACCTTGGCCTTGAAAGAACTGCCCAAGGGGGTTCTTTGAGCGAATTTCCCACAGTTACCTTCGAGGCAGGTCAGCGCATTTTCAATGCAGGGGAAGCGGCGGACCACCTCTATTTCATCCAAGAAGGAATTGTTCAATTGCTAGACGGCCAAGGAAATGCTTTTGCGCAAATCTCTAAAGGAGAATCTTTTGGTGAGCAAGCTTTTTTGAATGGCGGCATACGGGGTGCTTCTGCACAAGCCTTGAATGACGTGAACTGCATACAAATTTCCAGTGTGCAAGCCAACCGCTTGTTATCCGAGGCCTCCCCCATGCTGGTGCCTGTTTTTGAAGCACTT
Source organism: Comamonadaceae bacterium (assembly GCA_947505915.1). Next base: position 1,876 of record CANNNH010000070.1, on the reverse strand, counting down.
TTGCTGCAACAAAATATGCACAACGCCTTGCGTTCTCCCATGGGCTGATACGCACGATGCTACAGTTTTATATCGCCACCTTGCGCAACTTGCGCAGTAAATGGCCGAATGCCTGGCCAGGCCTCCCAGTTGTGCTGAATGCCTGTATCCAAAGACTGTGGCCCCATAAGAGGCCAGCGGTGGGCAGCACGAGCCATAAATTGTTGCAGGCTGCGCTGGCGATGGCTTCGCACATGGAAAAAGTGGCACTAGAAGCCAACTACGAACCGCTGTACCACAACCGTCTGCACACCGCTGATGCAATGACGGCTATGTGTCTTTTGATTCAGGCACTGCAGAAAAAAAATATTGTGGTGGATGATGAATGGGCTGCTACTTTTCTGTTTGCAGTGACCGCCCATGATGTGCTGCACCCAGGCGGAGCAAATGGTTTTTTGCAAGAGTTCGAGCAACGCTCGGCCAAGGAAATGCAATACATTGCCACCCCTTTGGGCATTGACGTGGTGTGGTTGCAGCGTGTGCGTGAGTTGATTTTGCGCACCGACCCGACGCTGGTGACTGGCAACCACAACAAAGTTCAAGGCGTCGCGTTTGAGATGAACTTGGATTGGGCTTGCGTGTTGATCAACGAGGCAGATATTTTGGCCAGTGCCACCTCACGCTACGGTCCTGCATTAGGTCATGCCTTGGCCCACGAGTGGGCATTTAGAAAACACCCCTTGCATCAAGTGGTCGGCACCGCCAAAGGGAGGCTGCAATTTTTATCTTCATTGCGATTTTCATCGCCTGCCGCTGAGGCTTTTGATATGGCTCGCGATGTCGCGGGGCAAATTGCGTCACTGCGAGAAGCTTAGATATCGTCCCGCAAAGCGTAGGGCAGGGGATGCAAAGTCAAGCCTGCACCTTGGGCTGTCCCCATCCCACCAGCGTCCTTCTCCAGAGCACTGTTTTGCAAGCACACCAAAGCCCAATGGCCATGAACCGAGTGTTGACAAGCTTGTGCCACCAAGCCAGAAGGTTGGCTGTGGTCACTGGCGCTAAACACCTCTTCACCAGCTTGTAACGCCGCAGAGGCCGAGGCAAGGTAAGCACGGCGCTTCAAGGTACCGCGAAACTGGCTGCGAGCCACCACCTCTTGGCCAGGGTAGCAGCCCTTTTTGAAGTTCACGCCATCCACCGATTCATAGTTCAGCATTTGCGGCACAAAAGCTTCAAAGGTTAAGGCTTGCACATCGGCCACACCGCTCAAAACTTCCGACAGCAGCCAATCTTGAAGGTCCAATGCAGCAGTCGTTAAAGCAGAACCCACCGGTACGATCTGCAAAGCACGGCCATGACCCTGTGCGGGGTAAAGCCGCACGGTTGATGCAGGGTCTTGCACATGCAAAGACCATGGGTCTGGAGCCAACGAAGCAGGCACCGCATCGCCCAACAGACCACGCACCTCGTACTGCTGAGACACATCGTTCAACACCACCTTGGCGCGAAGTACAAACATGCGCAAACGCTTCAAGGTTTGCGCGAGCAGGTCTTGTCGTAACACCAGCCAGACATCTTCAGTCGAAGTTTTGAAGCCAATGAAACTGGCTTGCATCCGTCCTTTGGCGTTACAAAACGCCGCCAAACGGGCTTGATGGGGAGATAAGAGCAAAAAATCGTTACTCAATTGGTTGTGCAAAAAGTTGGCGGCGTCTGCGCCTTGGGCATGGATGATGCCTAGGTGGGGCAGGGCGCAGCTGCCTTGGGCAGAGCCCAGCAAGTCAGGGAGAGCTATAAGAGTATTCATGCCTCTATTATCATGGCCGCATCTTTTGACACCGCAGGAGCGGCAATGAAATGGTTTTGGAGCAGCCTTTGGCTGATAACAGGCATGGCG
>CANNNH010000069.1 GCA_947505915.1 Comamonadaceae bacterium | reverse complement strand
GCAAAGCCGCGGCCCTGGACGGGTTTGTGGCCCAACACCCCGGCGCGCGCGCCCTGGCGTTGGACGTGACCGATGCCGATAGCGTGGCCCAAGCCGCCAGCGCCGCCTGGGGCGAACAAGGCCTGGATTGGGTGGTGTATTGCGCCGGCCACTACCAAGCCCACGATGCCACCCAATTTGATTTGCCCGACATGCTGCGCCACCAAGACGTGAACTACACCGGCGCGCTGCTCGTGCTCGACGCGCTGCTGCCGCGCTTGCTGGCGCAAGGGCACGGGCATGTGAGCCTGGTGTCGAGCGTGGCCGGCTACCGGGGCCTGCCCAAAAGCCTGGCCTATGGGCCGACCAAAGCCGCCCTCACCCATTTGGCCGAGGCCTTGTACTTCGACCTGCACCCGGCAGGCTTGGGGGTGAGCGTGGTCAACCCCGGCTTTGTGCAAACCCCGCTGACCGCGCAAAACGACTTCCACATGCCGGCCTTGATGCAACCCGCCGACGCCGCCCAATGCATGTTGCAAGGTTGGCAGAGCGGCGACTTTGAAATCCACTTTCCCAAGCGCTTCACCCGCTGGATGAAGCTGATGCGAATCTTGCCCTATGCGTGGTACTTCCCGCTGGTGGCCCGCATGACCCGCCCTCGCCCATGAGCACGCCCACCGCCCCCATGGCAGATGACGTGCCGGCCACGGACCTGGCGGACATCGAGCGCTTTTTTGCTGAGATGACACCCGCTCACTTGACCCGCATGGGCGATGTGTACAGCGCTGATGCGTGGTTCAAAGACCCGTTCAATGAGGTTCAAGGTGTGGACGCGGTGCGCGGTATTTTTCAGCACATGTACGACAGCCTGAACCAACCGCGCTTCATCGTCACCACCCGGGTGGTGCAAGGCAGCCAATGTTTTTTGACCTGGGACTTTGTGTTTGGCCTGCGCGGGCAAACGACAGAAATCACGGTGCGCGGCGCATCTCACTTGTGGCTCGCACCCGGCACCGATGGGCGCTGGCGCATCCAGCGTCACCGCGACTACTGGGATGTGGCCGAAGAGCTGTATGAAAAGTTGCCGCTGCTGGGCGGCTTGATGCGCTGGCTCAAGCGGCGCGTGAACGCACCGGCCCGTTGATCAGGTGGGTGCGGGCGCGGTGTCGCTGAAACTGCTGCGCTGACTCATGCGCTCGAGCAGTTTGTCCAAGGACGGGTGATCGCTGCGCCAATCGATGTGGGCGAAGCGAAAGTCCAAGTAGCCCAGGGCACAACCGACGGCAATATCGGCCAGGCTGAAATGGGTGCCCGCACAAAAACTGCGCTCCCCCAAACCACGTGCCATGGCGCTCAAGGACAAATGGATTTTGTCCATTTGCCGCGCCACCCAGGCTGGGCTGCGCTGGCTGGCCTCACGCCCAGGCCAGGTGTTTTCCAACCGGGCCAGGATGGCCGCATCCAACAAACCATCGGCCAAGGCCTCCCAGGTTTTGACTTCGGCGCGCTCGCGCCCGCTGGCAGGAATCAGTTTGCCCACCGGTGACAAGGTGTCCAGGTATTCGACGATCACGCGCGAATCAAACAAGGCCTCGCCGCCCTCCATGATCAAGCAAGGCACCTTGCCCAGCGGGTTGGACAAGCTGATCGCCGTTTGCGCCGACCACACGTCTTCTAAAACCAATTGATAGTCGAGTTTTTTTTCGGCCATCACGATGCGCACTTTGCGAACGTAAGGGCTGGTGATGGCACCAATGAGTTTCATGCTGAGCGGTCAAAACGAAGTGGTCTTCATTCTATCGGTCACCGCGACCCGGATTCCCAAGACATTCCCCTGTTGACAACAGTGCCTGGGCCTAAAATCATCGGATGAACGACTCTGCCATCACCGCTTTATCGCCGCTGGACGGCCGCTACGCCAACAAACTCACCGCGTTGCGCGCTTTGATGAGCGAACAAGGCTATATGCACCGGCGTGTTCAAGTCGAAGTGGCCTGGTTGGTCGCCTTGAGCGAGGCGGGCTGGGCCGAGTTTCCTGCCCTCAGCATGGCTGCCCGCGCCCATCTGCGTGCACTGGTGGCAAACTTTGGCATCGCCGATGCCAGCGCCATCAAAGAGATTGAGAAAACCACCAACCATGACGTGAAAGCGGTGGAATATTGGATCAAAGCGCAATGCCAACGCGCTGATTTGACCGATACCGTGCGCCAAGAACTGACCAAAGTGGTGGAGTTCATCCACTTTGCCTGCACCAGCGAAGACATCAACAACACCAGCCATGCCTTGCAACTGCAAGCTGCGCGCGCCCAAGTGCTGCTGCCAGCGCTGCAACGCGTGTTGGGCCAGTTGCGCGCCATGGCCAGCGTCTATGCGCACGTCCCCATGCTCAGCCGCACCCATGGCCAAACCGCAACCCCGACCACGGTGGGCAAAGAGTTCGCCAATGTGGCCGCGCGCTTGCAGCATGCCCACGATGCCATCGCGGCGGTGCGCTTGATGGCCAAGATGAACGGCGCCGTGGGCAACTACAACGCGCATTTGAGTGCCTGGCCCGACATGGATTGGGAGGCCTTTGCCCGCCGCGTGGTGGAAACCGCCGACCACAGCGAAGCCCAGGCCCCATTTGGGCTGGGCTTGAACTTTCAAGCCTACAGCACGCAAATTGAGCCGCACGACCACATGGCCGAGTTGTTCGATGCGGTGGCGCGGGCCAACACCATCTTGATCGACTTGGCGCGCGACGTGTGGGGCTATGTGTCCCTGGGCTACTTCAAGCAACGCTTGAAAGCCGGTGAGATTGGCTCGTCGACCATGCCGCACAAAGTCAACCCGATTGATTTTGAAAACGCCGAAGGCAACTTGGGGCTGGCCAATGCGCTGTTGCGCCACATGAGCGAGAAGCTGCCCATCAGCCGCTGGCAGCGCGACCTGAGCGACAGCACGGTGTTGCGCAACATGGGCGTGGCCCTGGGGCATGCGGTGCTGGCCTACCAGTCGCTCAGCGTGGGGCTGGACAAGCTCGAGCTCAATGCCGAAGCCTTGCAGGCCGATTTGGACAACGCCTGGGAGGTGTTGGCCGAACCGATTCAAACGGTGATGCGCCGCTACGGCGTGGCCGGTGCTTACGAGCAACTCAAAGAGGTCACCCGCGGCAAACAGGTGCGGCCACAAGACCTGCATGCGCTGATTGAGCGCTTGGCCATCCCCGCTGATGCCAAAGCGCGCTTGCTGGCCCTCACGCCCGCCACCTATGTGGGCATGGCTGCGAGCCTGGCCCAACGCCAGGCTTGAGATGGCCATCAAATCCACCATCTTCAAGGCGCAATTGCAGATCGCCGACATCGATCACAGCTATTACGCCGATCACGCCTTCACCCTGGCGCGCCACCCCAGCGAAACCGACGAACGCATGATGGTGCGCTTGGTCGCCATGGCCTTGAACGCGCACCAACTGCAAGACACCTGCCAGGGCGACGGCCATTTGCTGTTTGGCGCGGGCTTGTCTGACCCCAACGAACCTGACGTGTTGCTGCGCGACTTCACCGGCCGCACCCGCTGGTGGATCGAAGTCGGCCAGCCCCAAGACAAGCCTTTGCTCAAGGCCTGTGGTGTGGCCGATGTGGTGTGCGTTTATGCCTTTCACCACGCCGCCGATGTGTGGTGGCGCGGGATCAAAAACGCGCTGATCAAGCCGCGCAATTTACAGGTCTGGCGCATCCCCGCCGATACCGCCCAAGCGCTGGTGGGCTTGGCCGAGCGCAGCATGTCTTTGCAAGCCACGCTGCAAGAAGGCGTGCTGATGCTGGGCAATGCCCGTGGCACGGTGAATGTGGAGTGTGAGCGTTGGCTGTGAGCCCACGCTGGCTGAATTCAGCTGCCTGGCGCAGTCGCCCGGGGCGTTGCGGCCACCTCAGTGATCTGACTCTTTTCAGCCGCGCGCTCGGCGTAGCGGTTGAAGCGCCAGGAATCCGCACTCAAGGTGATGCGCCGCCAAGTGGTGCGTTTGGCGCCAGGGCTCATCTCGGTCCAGCGCTGCACCTCGTCAAAACTGCGCCCGCAACCTTTGCACCATGCGTCGCCTTGGCTGGTGGAACAAATGGCAATGCACGGGGTGTCTGGCGTGGTGTCGTACCACGTGCGCCAAGCATCCATGGCCTTGGGCGGAAAACCCTTTTCGGCCACTTCATCCCTGGGGTGGTAGACCATCAAGGCATACACCTCGGCCAAAGCGCGGATTTCTGGCGCCAAGGTGATGCCATCCGGCGATGGCGTGCGCTCGCGCCAAAAATTGATCGCAGCTTCGATGTCGGTGATGTGGATGGCAGCCATGGGGGGGTGGATGATAGAACATCGCTCCATCACCCGGGCCTTCGGTCTGGGTCCGCCCCATGCCGCGCCCAGGCCACATGGGGCAACCCATGAAACTCTTGCTCAAATGGCTGCTCAGTGCCACAGCGCTGATGGCCTTGTCCGAGTTGCACCCGGGCATTCAGGTGGCCCATTTCGCGGTGGCCTTGTCGGCCGCCTTGGTGCTTGGCTTGCTCAACTTGTTGTTGCGCCCCTTGCTGGTGCTGCTGACCTTGCCGGTGACCTTGCTCAGCCTGGGCCTGTTTGTGTTTGTCATCAACGCGTTTTTGTTTTGGATGGCGGCGCAAATGCTCAACAACTTTCGCGTCGATAGCTTTGGCGACGCGCTGGTGGGTTCGCTGATTTACTCGGCGCTGGGCATGCTGATCGACTCAGCGCTGAAGCAACTGTTCCCGCCGAAGTGAATCGAGTTCGCGCAAGTTGGCGTCAATGATCGACGCCTCAATGTGGTCGCTGCGCTCCATTTGCCCGTCCCGGGTTTTTTGCTGCACCAAGGCCTGCGCGGCGCGCAAACGGTCTTGGGCACCGGTCAAATCGTGCTGCAACCAATGCACCTGGGCTTGGGCCCGGATGGCGCGCAAGGTTTTGCCTTGGCATTGCCAGGCCTGCGACAACAGGGACCAGGCCAGGGTGTCGCGCGGTCGGTCCAGCATCCAAGCCTCAAGCTCTTGAGACGCTGTGGCGCACTGCGCGGTTTGTGCCAAGGCCAAGCGGGCTTGGGCCAACCACAACACCTCCGAGCGGCTTTGGCGCGACAACTGGCCTTGCAACAAATCCACCGCCACAGGCGCTTGACCGGTTAGCAAAGCCATCTCGACACGCACACCCCGCCACCACACGGGCGCGGTCGTTGCCAGCAAGGGGCCTAAACGTTCGAGCTTTTGCTGCGCTGGCAGGGCTTGTTTCAAACGCAAGTCAGACAACACAGCGGCATACAACACAGCGGCTTGGCGCTGTGGCGCATAAGTGGACAAGTCGCTGTCTAGCGCCGCTTCGGACAAGCGGCGCATGCCCTCGACGCCGGTTTGCACCAAAGCGCGTGCTCGGGCCCCCGTGAGCACATCGTCCCAATCCAACAGCGCGGGCTTGGGCTGGGCCAAGCCGGGCTGGCGCAACTGCATATCGGCAATGCGTTCGGTGGTCAGCGGGTGGCTGCGCAAGTAAGGGTAGTTGCCACGGTCATTCAAGCGAGAAGCGATTTGCAGTTTTTCAAACATGCCCACAAAGCCTTGGGTGTCAAAGCCCGCGTCGGCCATCACCCCAAAGCCCACCCGGTCGGCTTCGCGCTCCATGTCGCGCGAAAAATTCAACTGGGTTTGGATGGCCAAGGCTTGCCCACCAGAGATCATGGCGGTGCCGGCCGTGGGGCTTTTGCTGGCCGCCAAAATGGCCAGCAGCATGGCCCCCATGAGCACCGGCGACTGCTGGCTTTGGCGCGACATCAAACGGGCAATGTGGCGCTGGGTCACGTGGGTGAGTTCATGCGCCAGCACCGAGGCCAGCTCGTGGCGGTTGGCCACCGTGGCCATCAGCCCCAAATGCACGCCCAAATACCCCCCCGGCAAGGCAAAGGCATTGACACTCGGGTCGCGGATGAGGCTCACCTCCCAGGCAAAGCGCTGCTGCAACTCGGCCGATAACTCGCCGCGTTCGCGCGCGGCCACCATCAATCGCGACCAAATTTGTTGCACCTGCTCGCCCAGCAACGGGTCGTCCAGGTAGTCTGGGTCTTTGTAAATTTCGCGCATGATGCTGTCACCGATGCGCCGCTCCGAAACCAGTGAAATATCCCCCGCATCGCCCAAACTGGGCAGGCGCGATGGCGCCACGCCTTGGGCCTGTGACAAGGGCAGAGGCATGGCCAGCAAGCCGGCAAAAAGGGCGGCCGCAGGGGGCACACCACAGCAGCGGCGGATCCAGCGGGTGAGGGCAAAGAAGGTGTTCATGACCGTATGATGGCCATGTTACCCCTGCGCCCACCACGGGCGCACCTCCGCAACCCGATTGGCACCCACACCATGTCTGAACTCACCCACTTTGATGCGCATGGCCAAGCCCACATGGTCGATGTGGCACAAAAGGCCCACACCCACCGCGTGGCCGTGGCCCAAGGCCGCATCCACATGCAGCCCCGCACCCTGGACCTGATTGCCCATGGCAACGCCAAAAAAGGCGATGTGCTGGGCGTGGCCCGCTTGGCCGGCATCATGGCGGCCAAAAAAACCAGCGACCTCATTCCCCTGTGCCACCCCTTGGCCCTCACACGGGTGACCGTCAGCTTCGAGCTTGAGCCCGATCAACACAACGTGCTGTGCAAAGCCAGTGCCGAAACCATGGGCCCCACCGGCGTCGAAATGGAAGCCCTCACCGCCGTGCAAGTGGCGTTATTAACGATTTACGACATGTGCAAAGCCGTGGACCGGGGCATGACCATCAACGATGTGAAGTTGATGGAGAAGCATGGGGGCAAGAGCGGGAGTTTTGTGGCGCAGTAGTCATTTGATCTGCCTGCATTCAATTTGAAGCTCAAATAAGTCAGATGCTGGAATCACATGGTCGATGCGAAGACCTGATTTCGCCATGCTGACACCCCTCAATGGTCTTTTACCGCCCAAACTTGAGATCCTTTCGGCTTGGATTTGACAAACTTTTGAACGTTTCAGACATCAAAAAGCCCGCCATGGCTCTTGCGGGCCATGGCGGGCTTGGGTAAAACCTAATGGGTTTTACTTGGGGGCGCCAGTGGTGCTACCAGTTTTGGGAGCGCCACCGCCAGCAGGAGCAGCAGCCGGTGCCGTTGCACCACCGCCAGCCGGTGCGCCCGACTTAGCTGAACCACCACCAGCAGCAGGTGCCGTTGAGCCCGACTTAGCTGCACCACCACCAGCTGCAGGTGCCGTTGCACCACCACCAGCAGGTGCCGTTGAGCCCGACTTAGCTGCGCCACCACCAGCAGGTGCGCCAGTGGTACCGCCAGCGGGTGCCTGGCTGATAGCAGCCAAGCTGGTTGTCAAAAATGCAGCAGCCAACAAAGCTTTGGTAAGTTTCATGTTTAACCCTTGAATTGATAGTTAG
>CANNNH010000068.1 GCA_947505915.1 Comamonadaceae bacterium | reverse complement strand
CCGGCCAACCGCTCAGCAAACCGCGCCAAGCACTCCCAGCCGCGCTCCATGGCTTCTTTGCTCAGGTTGCGATCTTCGTCCAAACCGCTGCCTTGTCGCACGGCTTCCTTGATGTACTCAGACCTTTGAATCAGGCCATGGCTGTAACGACATATTTCTAGGCGAAAGCTATTCGAACCGAGGTCGACAGCAGCGAGCAGAGTTCCATTTTTCATGGTTTGAACAAGGCGTGAATGCAGTTAATGCTTTTAAATGAATAAATTATTACTATCATATTTTCATTAAATGCGCCATTATGTGTCGAAAATATGACCAATAAGTGACAAACAAAAGTATAGGATTCAATTTATCGCATTTAAAAACAGTGTGAATAAGAAAAATTGCTATTTAATGTGTATTTAAAGGTTAAAAAAAACGGATTAAATCATTGGCCTAGCTTTTTTCCGAAAATAAGACACGATACTGTCATATTCTTTTTTTAGAGTCCTTGGGAGCTAGTCAATCCACACAGTATTTCAAAGTTTTTCAAGGAGAAAAAATGTTTCAATTGAAGTCATTGCTTATCGCCGCCGGTTTCTCAGCCGCATCCGTTTTGTCATTTGCGGCCGACATCACAGGCGCTGGCGCAACGTTTCCGTTCCCCGTCTACAGCAAATGGTCTGAAGCCTACAACGAGAAAACAGGTAACAAGTTGAACTACCAGTCTATTGGTTCTTCAGGCGGTATCAAGCAAATCAAGGCCAAAACAGTTGATTTTGGTGCCACTGATGCGCCCCTCAAGGGCGAAGAGCTTGAAAAAGAAGGCATGGTTCAATTTCCCGCGGTTATTGGTGGTGTTGTTCCCATCGTCAACCTTGAGGGTGTCAAGCCTGGTGAGATCAAATTGACCGGTGACGTTTTGGCCAAAATCTATTTAGGCTCCATTACCAACTGGCAAGACAAAGAAATCAAAGACCTCAATCCCTCCGTGAAATTGCCTACCGCTGAAATCACCGTGGTTCACCGCGCTGATGGTTCCGGTACCACCTTTACTTTTACTGAGTACTTGACAAAGGTCAGTCCTGCTTGGAAAGAAAAAGTAGGCACTGGTGCTGCAGTCAAATGGCCAGCTGCCAGTTCAGTAGGCGGCAAAGGTAACGAAGGTGTTGCTGCCAATGTGGGTCGCATCAAAAACGCTATCGGCTATGTTGAGTACGCCTACGCCAAGAAAAACAAAATTTCCCATGCCAATCTGCGCAATAAAGACGGCCAAGTTGTTGAGCCCGATGACACAACCTTTGCTGCGGCTGCTGCCGGTATCGATTGGTCGAAACATGCCGGTATGGCCGCATCTTTGACAGACGCTTCCGGTGCAAAGTCATGGCCCATCACCACCGCAACCTTCATCCTGATGTACAAAGAACCTACCAACAAAGCAGCTTCTGCTGAAGTGTTGAAATTCTTTGACTACGCATTCAAAGACGGAAAAAAGATGGCGCTGGAGTTAGAGTACGTTCCAATGCCTGATGCCACCACCGACTACATTCGCAAGAGCGTTTGGTCTACCATTAACTTGAAGTAATTACGACAGTTTCCCCAAGGCGATATGTATCGCCTTGGGTTTTCTTTTTGGAGCATTTATTTAATGAATACCAGCCCAGCAAGCGCCTCAGCTGCATATGCCCAGAAAATCAGAGCGCAATATTTGCAGGATTTTGGTTTTGAAAAGCTGACCATGATCTTTGCGGCGACAACCTTGGTTGCGTTGCTGGGAATTATTGTTTCTCTGCTTATCAGTGCTTGGCCTGCGCTTAAAGAATTTGGCATACCTTTTTTCTATACGGTTGAGTGGGACATCATCAACTCAGAATTTGGTGGACTGATCGCAATTTTTGGAACAGTGGTCACTGCAACCATTGCCATCTTGATTGCAGTTCCTTTGAGTTTTGGTATTGCTGTTTTCTTGACCGAAACCTGTCCCATGCGTTTACGCAGACCTCTGGGTACCGCTATTGAATTATTGGCTGCCGTGCCATCCATCATTTATGGCATGTTTGGTTTGTTCATTTTTGCGCCTATCTTTGCCGACTATATTCAGCCAGCCATTGCCTCCACATTGGGACAACTGCCCATCATTGGGCAACTTTTCACTGGTGCATTCAACGGTATCGGTATTTTGGCGGCAGGATTGATTTTGGCGATGATGATTCTTCCCTTTATCGCCTCAGTGATGCGGGACGTGTTTGAAATCGTCCCCCCGATTTTGAAAGAATCAGCCTACGGTTTGGGTTGCACCACATGGGAAGTTGTCACCCATATTGTTCTGCCCTATACCAAGGGTGGTGTGGTGGGTGGTGTGATGCTTGGCCTAGGTCGCGCTTTAGGTGAAACCATGGCGGTGACTTTTGTCATTGGCAATGCGCACAAAATTTCTGGCTCGCTTTTCTCACCAGGTAACTCTATCGCGTCAACTTTGGCTAACGAGTTCGGGGAAGCTGAGCCTGGCTTGCACTATTCCTCGCTGTTTGCACTTGGCTTGGCTTTATTTTTGATTACCTTTGTCGTCTTGTCTTTGGCTAAATGGATGCTTATCCGAGCTGAAAATAAAAAAGGTTTTAAAACATGAACCCCCCAAACGGCATGACCTCTGCTACTGACTACCCATCACAACTCAATACACCCAAGATGCAAACACAAGAATCCATCAATATGTCTTTGTATGCCAGTCGCAAACGAACAAATTTGATTGGTTTGTTCCTTTCTATGAGTGCGATGACCATTGGCCTTGTCTTTCTGCTTTGGATTTTGGCAATTCTCTTTTTCAAGGGCTTTTCTGCCTTCAGTTTAGATTTGTTTTTAAATAAAACCCCTGGTCCCGACTCCGAAAATGGGGGCCTAGGTAACGCCATCATTGGTAGCTTGATGATCGTGGTCTCTTGCACCCTGATTAGCACCCCCATTGGTGTGATGGCAGGTATTTATTTGTCAGAGTATGGGCAAAAAAGCAAGTTCTCTGAAATCACCCGATTTTTGAATGACATCATGCTGTCTGCGCCATCGATTGTTATTGGTTTGTTTGTCTATGCATTGGTGGTTGTGAATGCAAGGCATTTTTCTGGTTGGGCTGGAACCTTGGCTTTGACTTTGATTGCCATACCCGTTGTGGTTCGAACCACAGAGAACATGTTGAGCTTGGTGCCCGTCAGCTTGCGCGAAGCTGCATTTGCGTTGGGTGCGCCAAAATGGAAAGTTTCACTGTCTATTGTTTTGAAAGCAGCCAGAAGCGGTGTCATGACTGGTGTGCTTTTGGCCCTGGCACGAGTCAGCGGTGAAACAGCGCCTTTGTTATTCACTGCCTTGAACAACCCTTTCTTCTCTTTCGATATGAACGCGCCCATGGCCAACTTACCCGTCGTGATTTTCCAATTTGCCATGAGCCCTTACCAAAATTGGGTGGATTTGGCTTGGGGTGGTGCTTTGCTAATCACCTTGTCGGTACTGGGTTTGAATATTTTTGCCAGAACTTTTTTCCGAGAAAAAGTTTCCGTCTAACTTCATTTAATTTTTCAAATTTATTTAAAAATCAATTATGCAAACAACTGCCGCTCCAGAAGTCATGTCGCAAAATGTTTTGGAAATTCGAAATTTGAATTTTTATTATGGTTCATTTCACAGCCTTAAAAATATCAATCTCGATATCAAAGAGAACTCTGTCACCGCTTTCATCGGCCCATCTGGGTGCGGCAAGTCCACATTGCTGCGTACTTTGAATCGCATGTATGACCTTTACCCTGGCCAACGCGCTGAAGGTCAAATCATGTTTAACGGTAAAAATATTCTTGACCCTAAGCAAGATTTAAATTTACTTCGCGCCCGCATTGGTATGGTTTTTCAAAAGCCGACCCCATTCCCCATGTCCATTTATGACAACATCGCCTTTGGTGTTCGCCTCTATGAAGATTTGTCCCGCTCTGAAATGGATGATCGGGTTGAATGGGCTTTGCAAAAGGCAGCCATTTGGACAGAGGTTAAGGACAAATTAGGCCAAAGTGGTTTGTCTCTTTCAGGTGGACAGCAGCAAAGACTGTGTATCGCCAGAGGCATTGCTGTGAAACCTGCAATTTTGTTACTGGATGAGCCTACCTCGGCACTCGACCCAATTTCTACTGGCAAGGTAGAGGAGTTGGTGTCTAACCTCAAATCAGAATATACCGTTGTCATCGTGACGCACAATATGCAGCAGGCTGCCCGCGTTTCAGACTACACAGCTTATATGTACCTGGGTGATTTGGTTGAATTTGGCGATACTGAACAGGTATTTTTCAAACCCAAACGCAAAGAAACTGAAGATTACATTACCGGTCGTTTTGGTTGATTTCATTGAAAGTAAACATGCCTGATAAACATTTATCCTCACAATTCGACAACGAACTCAACAGTGTTTCTTCTCGCCTGATGGAAATGGGTGGCCTTGTTGAGTCTCAAATTCAGCAAGCGGTTTATGCACTTTCCCTCTTTGTAGAAAATGTTGCAGATGGAGTGATCGAAAACGAGCACAAAGTCAACACCATGGAAATTGAAATTGACCGTGAACTTTCCATGATCATTGCCAAACGCCAACCAACAGCCAATGATTTGCGTCTGTTAATGGCCATCTCTAAAGCAACAGCTAATTTAGAGAGAGCAGGGGACGAAGCTGCAAAAATTGCCCGCATGGTCAAGTCCATGATGACACATGGTGGTTTCAGAGCTTTGCCATCATCTGAATTAAGACTGGCAACGGAAATGGCCAGTGATTTGTTGAGAAAATCTTTAGATGCTTTTGCCCGACTCGATACCGCAACCGCAGTTACGATTTTGAAAGAGGATGACCTGATTGACAAAGAGTTTGATGGCTTTGTTCGCAAACTTATCACCTACATGATGGAAGACCCCAGAACCATCAGTTCAAGCCTTGACCTTCTCTTTGTGGCGAAAGCGCTGGAGCGAATCGGTGACCATGCAAAAAATATTGCGGAATTGATCATTTACATCGTTAAAGGTGAGGATGTTCGACATACATCAATTGAGCACATTGAGTCCACCATCAAATAACTGTGACCATGCGCCATTTACCTAAAGTTTTGATTGTTGAAGATGAGTCATCTATTGCGGAGCTGATCTCAGTCAACTTGCGTCACAACGGAATGACGCCCATTTGGGCTGAAGATGGTGAGAGTGCGCAAAGAGAAATCGATGCGGTTTTGCCAGATGTCATTTTGTTGGATTGGATGTTGCCAGGCCAAAGTGGTGTGATTTGGGCGCGGAAGTGGCGCAATGACGCTCGAACGAAGTCTGTTCCTATTTTGATGCTCACTGCGAAGAGCGCAGAGAATGACAAAGTAACTGGCTTGGATGCGGGTGCTGATGACTACATCACCAAACCTTTTTCAACGCAAGAATTGCTCGCTAGGATTCGGGCTGTTTTGAGAAGACGAACACCTGAACAAGCCACCGACAGCGTCACCATTGGCTGCCTTCATCTCGATGGCGCTACGCATCGCGTCACCGTCATGGACGCTCCCATCAAGATTGGCCCTACCGAGTTCAAACTTCTTAATTTCCTGATGCACCATTCAGAACGTGTACATACCCGTTCTCAATTGTTGGACAAAGTTTGTGGAGACCACGTCTTTATCGAAGAACGAACCGTTGACGTTCATGTCAAACGGTTACGAGAAGCATTAGGCGTGGCTGGAATGATGGTTGAAACTGTGCGTGGAACAGGCTACAGGCTCACAGGCCAAGTTCAGTTGGAAACGACGACCCAGCAAAGGTAAGACTTACAGAGTCTTAACCTGCTTATCGGGCGTGCAGTGCTAGCATCGGCAGACATGATAGCCCGCCTCTTTAGTTTTGTATGTTTAAACCTGCTGGGTTTTCTATTGGGGTTTTTTGTTCCCCATGGATTAGGTGCATGGCAGGGTGCCTGCATAGGTATTGCTCTTGTTTCTTTAACGCTATTCCTTATTGATACTTGGCGTTCACTTTTCTTTCTTGCCTGGGTTCGGTCAAATGATATTCTTCAAGCGCCAGATCAATCGGGTATTTGGGGTGACTTGGCTGATCGGGTACGGCGTTTATTAAAACAAAAGGACTTGGAGTTAAGGGCAAGCGAAGAAAGCTTAAAACGGTTTTTGTCTGCTATCCAAGCATCCCCCAATGGCGTTGTGCTGCTGGACAGTCAATGGCATATTGCTTGGTCAAACCGTACAGCATTTCAACATTTGGGTATAGATCCAGAAAAAGATGTTTATCAATTAATTGGCTTTTTGCTGCGTAACCCCGCTTTCAGCGCCTATGCGCGTTCGAGCTTGTACGAAAAAGAAATTGTCATCGAGGGCCGTGAAAACCGGTCAGATCATCCTCAAAAAATTGCGGTTCAAGTGTTTCCCTATGGAGATGGACGGAAATTGCTTTTATCGCGAGATATCACTGCCCTTGAGCAAGCCGAGGTGATGCGGCGTGATTTTGTAGCCAATGTTTCGCACGAAATTCGAACACCTTTAACCGTGTTGGTTGGTTTTGTTGAAACCATGCAAAATTTAAAGCTGAGTGAAATTGAAATACAAGATTTCTTGCAGTTGATGTCGCAACAAGCACTGCGAATGCAAGCATTGGTTCAGGACTTGCTAACCTTGTCCCAGCTAGATGGCAGCCCATTGCCCAGCGAGTCAGAGTGGCATGATTTTGATACGCTTTGGCAGAGTTGCTATACCGAGGCCAATGGCTTGATGCATGTCCTCCATCAAAAGGACGGTTCGACACACACACTTCAATTCGATTTGCCGCAAGAATTGCAAGCACATCAGATTTCTGGTTCCTTGGAAGAAATTAAAAGTGCTTTCACCAACCTCGTGAGTAATGCGCTTCGCTACACCCCCAGCACAGGCGCAGTAAAGGTCTTTTGTTCGCACAAGAATGAGCATTTTGAATTCAGCGTTAAAGACACGGGTGTTGGTATCTCGCCTGAGCATTTGCCCAGACTCACCGAGCGGTTTTACCGAATTGACCGAAGCAGATCTCGCGATACAGGCGGGACAGGTTTAGGCTTGGCCATTGTCAAGCATGTTGTTCAAAGACACGGAGGGCACTTGCGCATTGAAAGTAAGTTGAATCTAGGATCGTGCTTTACGTTGGAGTTTCCAGCTTCAAGGTTCAGACCCAAATCGCTTTAACTTCATCCTCAACAAAAGCAGCAAAGATATGCTGACAAAGACCAATGCGGTGCTGCTGGATAACCAAAATGCCGAAGGTGATTGGTAAAAAATAACGTCATTTTCATAAGCCAGCATAAAGCCACCGCCAAGCCCCAATCCCCACAACATGCAACTGTAAATAATGAAGGGGATAAATACAATTTTCAAGCTTCTCAGAACAAAGAAGCACATAGTCTGTACGGCATCAAAAAAATGGTACAGGGCGACAAGGCCAACCAACTGAGCAGTGAGTTCGACAATACTTGGGTCTTT
>CANNNH010000067.1 GCA_947505915.1 Comamonadaceae bacterium | reverse complement strand
GCTGTGGCTTGGTCGCGAAACCCCATCAGAATCGTTTCTTTTTCGCGAGAAATACCGTTGTGGCGCAGGTTTTTTTCGCGCAAAGCGCTGCGCAAGTCGCCGCTCAAAGAGTCGAGCTTTTTGGTCAGAGCTGCTTGCATGTCCACTTGCAACATGAAGTGCACACCGCCGCGCAAATCCAGACCCAGGTACATAGGTGCAGCGTTCAAGGCCGACAACCAAGTGGGCGTGCGCGGTATCAAGTTCAGCGCCACCACATACGCGGGGTTGGCCGCATCAGGGTTGAGCGCCTGTTGCATGGCGTCTTTGGCTTGAAGTTGCTGTTCGGTGGTTTCGAACCGCGCTTTGAGCGAGTTGTTTTCAAGACCGATCAAGGTGGGTGTCAGGCCTGCAGCTTTGAGTGCCTCTTCCACTTTGCCCAAGGTGGCGGTGTCGACCTTGGCGCTGGCCCGCGCAGGAGAAACTTGCACCGCCGGCGCTTCGCCAAAGAAATTGGGCAGGGTGTACAAGCCACCCACGCAAAAAGCGATCAGGATGACCAGGTATTTCCAAATGGCGTAACGGTTCATGGCGCAGGCGTCAGGGTTAAATTATTTGATGCTGCCTTTGGGCAGCACTTGCACCACCGCTGAGCGCTGCAGTTGCAGTGTCACGCCGTTGCCCACTTCCAAACCAATTTGGTTGTCGCCCAGTTGGGCGATCTTGCCCAACATGCCGCCCGAGGTGACCACTTCGTCGCCCTTGGCCAATGCGTCGAGCATGGCCTTGAGTTCTTTTTGGCGTTTCATTTGGGGGCGGATCATGACGAAATACAGCACCACAAACATCAACACCAAAGGCAGCATGCTCATGAGCGAGGAACCGAGGTCACCACCGGCGGTGGCGGCGGGTGCGGATTGGGCGTAGGCAGATGAAATGAACACAGTAAATTCTCCAAATTCGGGCAACCGGCGATTGTATGCGGTTGGGTTTTCTGCATGCCAACGTGGTCATTACAAGATTCAGTCATTGGATGGCGCTGTCCTTGCTTCGGGGCTAAAGCCCCTCGCAATGACGAATTAACGCAATGACGACCTCAACTCAAATGCGCCCCAATCAACCCTGCCAACTCAAACATCCCCACACTGTCCTTGCCAAACACGGTTTTGAGTTTGGCGTCGCACTGAATCGTGCGTTTGTCTTTGGGGTCTTGCAAGCCATTGGCCTTGATGTAGTCCCACAGTTTTTTCATCACCTCGGTGCGGGCCACGGCCTCGGGGCCAATCACTGCGGCTAAGGCCGCGCTGGGTGCTTTGCCGGCTGCGGTTTTGCGCGGGGCTTTGGGTTTGGCGTCTTTGGCAACTTTCGCTGCAGCTTTCTTGGCCGCAGGCGTCTTTTTGCCGGGTATGGTTTTGCCCGCTGCTTTCACCAAGGCGCGGGTGGTGGGTGCGCCGCCTTTTTTCGGGTACTTGCTGGGCTCAAACGCAAAGCTCACCTTGCCGGCTTCGGCGTCGTAGCTCAGGTAGGCCTTGAAGGCACGTCGGGTGCGCATGGAGACAAATTTCTCCAGCAAATCGGTTTTGCCCTCAGCCAGCAGTTTTTTGATTTGGTCGTGCTCAATCACCTGTTGCAAGATGACGCGCCCGCTTTTGAAGTCGCAGCTCGGCGTGGGCTGGGCGATGGTGGGCACAGATTTGCTGCACACATAATTGGCGCCGTGCTCGTGCACCGCAGAACCGCACTTGGGGCAAGCGCCCAAGTTCTCGGCCTCGCCAAACTCCACAATCTCGCCGCTCTCGGCGTTTTTGTCGTCGCCAAAGTCGAACTCCAGCTTCCAGTTTTTCTCTTCTTCGTTGAACTTGAGCGCAATTTCTGCGGTGAAAGGCCAACCGGCTTTGGAGCGGAAACCTTCCAAGGGGCCGATTTTTTTGTCGTGCAAAAACTGCTCCACCTCGGTGGGCTCAAAGGTGCGGCCTGCCGGTGTTTTGCCAAACGAGAAGCCGCAGCCTGGGCCTTCAATCTCGCCGTCTGCATTGGTGGTGGCCACTGCACCGGCTTTGCCGATGCAGGTGTAGCGGCGGTAGTTTTCTTTCACCACGCCAGCGCATGTGGGGCAGGGGGTGGTGAGGGTGGCATAGTCGCCAGGGATGGTGTCGCGGTCGTATTCCTTGGCTTTTTTCACCATGCGAGCGGTCATCTCGGCGATGTCTTTCATGAAGTCTTCGCGCGACAACTGGCCTTTTTCCATTTGCGAGAGCTTGAACTCCCAGTCGCCGGTCAGGTCGGCGCGTGACAACTCTTCCACGCCCAAACCACGCAGCAGCGTCATCAGCTGGAAGGCTTTGGCGGTGGGGATCAGCTCTCGCCCTTCGCGCAACATGTATTTTTCGTTCAGCAAGCCCTCAATGATGGACGAGCGTGTGGCAGGCGTGCCCAAGCCTTTTTCTTGCATGGCTTCGCGCAGCTCGTCGTCTTCCACGGTTTTGCCAGCACCCTCCATCGCGCCCAAAAGGGTCGCCTCGGTGTAGCGCGCCGGTGGGCGGGTTTTCAGGCCTTTGGGGTCGGCCTCAGACACTTTGGGTTTTTCGCCCGCATTGAGTTTCACCAAAATCTTGCCGGACTCTTTGTCTTCTTCCTCATCCACCTCTTTGCCGTAAATGGCTTGCCAACCCGGCTCCACCAACACGCGGCCAGTGGTTTTGAAGTGGTGGGTTTTGCCCGCAGCTGCTACTTGGCTGATGCGGGTGGTGTCCATGAATTGCGCGGCGGGGTAGAACACAGCGATGAAGCGGCGCACCACAAAGTCGTACAGCTTTTGCTCGGCGTCGGACAAACCGCTGGGTGCTTCGAGTGTGGGGATGATGGCAAAGTGGTCGCTGACCTTGGCGTTGTCAAACACCTTTTTGCTGGGCTTGATGTAACCCTGCGCGATGGCGGTTTTGGCAAACGGCGCGAGGTGCCCCATGCCGCTGTTAGCCAGCATTTGCATGGTCTCTTTGACGGTGGGCAGGTAGTCCTCGGGCAGGTGCTTGGAGTCGGTACGCGGGTAGGTCAAGGCCTTGTGGCGCTCGTACAGGCTTTGCGCCAGCGACAGCGTGGTTTTGGCCGAGAAGCCAAAGCGGCCATTGGCCTCGCGCTGCAAGGTGGTCAGGTCGAACAGGCCGGGGCTGCCCTTGCTGCTGGGTTTGCTTTCCTCCGTCACCGTGGCGGTTTGGTTACGCACCGCCTCGGCAATGGCTTGCGCTTCGCCCAATGTCCAAACACGGTCTTCCTTGATTTCTTTGTCGTCGGCGTTGGCTTTGTGCGTGGGGTTGAACCATTTGCCGGCATACGCACCTGCGGCGGCTGCAAAGCTGGCGTGGACTTCCCAGTAGTCGCGGCTGATGAATTTGCGGATCAGTTCTTCACGCTCAACCACCACCGACAGGGTGGGTGTTTGCACCCGACCGACGGTGGTCAGGAAGAACCCGCCATCGCGGGAGTTGAACGCGGTGAAGGCGCGGGTGCCGTTGATGCCGACCAGCCAATCGGCTTCCGACCTGCTGCGCGCGGCGTCGGCCAAGCCTTGCATTTGTTTGCTGGTGCGCAAGCTGCCAAAACCGTCGCGGATGGCTTGTGGCGTCATGGACTGCAGCCACAGCCGTTTCACAGGTTTGTCCAAAGGTTTTTTGCCGCCGGCGTATTGCTCTATCAATCGGAAGATGAGCTCACCCTCGCGCCCCGCGTCACAGGCGTTGATGATGTCGCTCACGTCTTTGCGCTTGGCTTGTTTGACCACCGCCGACAGGCGCGACTTGGTTTTCTCCACCGGCTTCAAGTCAAAGTAAGGCGGGATGACCGGCAGGTGGGCAAAGCTCCACTTGCCGCGTTTGACATCAAACTCCTCGGGCGCTTGGATTTCCACCAAATGGCCCACCGCGCTGGTGACCACAAAGGTGTCGTTCTCGAAATGATCGTCGTGCTTTTCAAACTTGCCTGCGCTTGGCGTCAAGGCGCGAACGATGTCTTGTGCCACAGAGGGCTTCTCGGCGATGACCAGTGTTTTACTCATGCAATTCTTCCTTGCTTACAATCTGTCGTCTCGCGCGCGCACGCGCACATGTACGTATTCAACATATCAGAATTTTCCAACAGGCTCCCATGACCTCTTCTAGCAACAGCGGTAAACGCATTCAGGTGCGCCGCTCAGGCGTTCACGGCAAAGGGGTGTTTGCCCTGACAGACATCGCCAAAGGCGAGATTCTGATCGAATACATCGGTGAGGTTATCAGTTGGAAAAAAGCGCAAAAGCGCCACCCCCACAATCCTAAAGACCCGCACCACACGTTTTACTTCCATGTCAGCAAAAAACATGTGATTGATGCACTTTATGGCGGCAATGATGCGCGCTGGATCAACCACTCCTGCGCGCCCAACTGCGAGGCCGATGAAGCCGGTGAGCGCATTTTCATCCGCACACTGCGCAAAATCAAAGCGGGTGAAGAAATCAATTACGACTACGGCTTGGTGATTGACGAGCCTTACACCGCCACTTTGCTGGCCGATTACCCTTGCCATTGCGGCTCCCGCGTGTGTCGCGGCACCTTGCTATCCCCTAAGTCTTGATGCGCGCTGGCAATGCTCCCTTGCATTGGCCGCTGACAGCGTTGCAAGCTGCGGTCAAGCCTTTGGCCGATCTGGCCCATGTCGAGGTATTGCCAACCATCGATTCCACCAACAGCGAACTCATGCGCCGTGCTCGTCTTGGCGACACCCGCCCTTGTCTGTTGGTGGCCGAGCAACAAAGCGCGGGCAGAGGACGGCAGGGCCGCACTTGGCAGGGGCAGCGCGCTGATGCGCTCACCTTTTCTTTGGGACTGATGTTGGCCCCGCCCGATTGGTCTGGGCTGTCCTTGGCGGTTGGGGTGTGCATGGCCGAGGCGTTAGACCCGCAGCAAAGCCTTGGCCTGGGTTTGAAGTGGCCTAACGATGTGTGGGTAGGTGCGCCCCAAGCGCCGCGAAAACTGGCGGGCATGCTGATTGAAACTGTGTGGGTTGCGGGCGATAACAGCGCTTCGCGCTACACAGTGATTGGCATTGGCATCAACCTGCATGGGCCTTTGGACAGCGAATTAAGTACGCCCGCAGCAGGTTTGCGCGAATGGCTGGGCGAGGCCTTGCTGCCACCCGAAGTGTTGCAGCGCTTGATTGCCCCCTTGGTGGATGGCCTGCGCTTGTTTGAAGTTCAAGGCTTTGCGCCATTCAAAGCCAAGTTTGATCAGCGCGATGTGTTGCGCGGTCAGGCCGTGCGGTTAAGCAATGGGCAAGAGGGCGTGGCTTGCGGTGTGGACGCCCGTGGCGTGTTGCAAGTCGACGCCGCCCACGGCCGCATCGCGGTCAGCAGCGACGAGGTCAGTGTTCGTCTGACAGCAGGTGTCGCATGAGGAAATACATCACCGCGCTGGCACTGGCTTTGGTGATTGCAAATGTGCTGTTTTGGGCGTGGTCACATGGCGGGCTGCGCGTGTTGGGCTGGGCGCCTAACGACCCGCGTGAACCGCAGCGCGTGGAAGAGCAGTTGAGCCCCGAGGCGCTGCGTCTGAAGTCTGTAAATCCGCGTCCGTAATACGCCGTTGTTGCATCAGCGAAACCCAACGCGGTCGAGCATTTGCTGAACCTTGATTTGGTTCATGCCAATAAAGCTCGCGGGCAAGGGGTCTGTCTTGAAGTTCACCCCGCCCATGGCTTGCAAAGCGGGGTTGTTGATTTGCACACCCTTGACCACCGGCCACTCGTTGTTGCCGTCGGCAAAATAGCTTTGGGCGGAGGGGCTGGCCAAGTACTCCAAAAACTTTTGCGCGTTGGCGGGGTGTTTGGCATATTGGGCCACCGCGCCGCCTGCTATGTTCATGTGCGTGCCCCAGCTTGCTTGGTTGGGGAAAATAACCCCAACACGCTGCATCAGCGCTTGGTCTTGCTGTGCTCCAGAGCGCAGCAGACGCGCCACATAGTAAGAATTGGCAAGCGCTATGCCGCACTCACCACTGCCCACCGCTTTGATTTGGTCTGTGTCGCCGCCTTTGGGGCTGCGCGCCATATTGCCCACCAAGTCTTTGAGCCAAACCTCGGTGGCGGGTGCGCCAAGATGCTCAACCATAGAGCCGAACAATGACAGGTTGTAGGGATGAGAGCCCGAGCGAGCGCAGAGCTTGTTTTTGTTCACAGGCAAAGCGAGCTTTTCATAGCTGTCAACGTCTTCTGGCTTGACCCGCGATTTGTCGTACACAATGACACGCGCACGTGTTGAAAAGCCAAACCAAGATGTCCCTTCTGTGCGGGTACGGGCGCGCAGGTGCTCAGGAATGGCCTTTTCCAATAACTTTGAATGGATCGGTTTGAACAAGCCCTCGACTTCGCCTTTCCACAAACGCGCGGTATCCACCAACAAAATCACATCGGCAGGCGAGGCCGAGCCCTCAGCTTTTAGGCGCGACAAAATGCCGGCATCATCTGCGTCCACACGGTTGATGCGAATGCCGGTCGCGCGGGTGAAGTCGGCGTACAAGGCCTCGTCGGTGGCGTAGTGTCTGGCGGAATACAGGTTCAGCTCTGCCTCTTGCGCAAGGCTTGCGCCGCTCAAACTGGCCAACAAAGCCAAAGCAACTAAGGCGCGACGGGTAAAACCAGCAAAAACCAACTTGGAAAACATGATGAGCTCTCTGTCAATGAAGCTTCATCATAGATCAAATACGAACTATTCGCATTTGCGATCGATCAAAAAACCATGAAAAATTCAGGTTTTTCGCAAGGTTCGGCTCAAAAGCATGACGGGTAATAGACCCACCAACACCAGTGCCAGCGAAGGCAGGGCCGCTTCCCCAAGGCGCTCATCTCTGGCCAACTGGTAGGCCATGACCGCCAAGGTGTCGGTATTAAAGGGGCGCAGCACCAAGGTGGCAGGCAGCTCTTTCATCACATCCACCAACACCAACAACAGGGCCGCGGCGGTAGAACGTTTAAGCAAAGGCCAATGCACGCGGGTGAACAAGGCGGTGCGAAACACTCCCAAGGTGCGAGATGCCTCATCTGTGCTGATGGGGATGCGGGTGTAGCCGGTTTGCACCGCTTGCAGTGCCACTGCGATAAAGCGCACAAGGTAGGCCCAAACCAAGCCCAAGATGGTGGCAGTCAACCAGTAGCCTGCTTGGCTTTGTGGCCAAGTTTTTTGCAACCAGCCAATGGGCAGCAACAAGCCCACCACGATGATGACGCCAGGTACGGCATAGCCCAAACCAACGGCCTGTGTGCTCAAGCGCTGCCAAACGCCGGGATGAACGCGCTGGCTGAACGCCAAGGACAGCGCCATGCCAACAGCCAACAAGGCGGTTAACAAGCCCAGATACAAGCTGTTGCCCATCCAGACTGAAAATGTCAGCCAATCAATCCACATGCTTTGGCTATGCACCCACAGGGCATGGGACATGATCAACAAGGGCAAGACAAAGCCCAGCAGCACCGGCATGGCACACAGCAGCAAAGCCAAAGCCGC
>CANNNH010000066.1 GCA_947505915.1 Comamonadaceae bacterium | reverse complement strand
GGCCGCGCACAACTGCGCTGACAAGGTGGGCTCGTCTTCAGCGACCAGTACGCGCATCGCTGCCTTTTGATTTTTGCCGCAGCACGTCACCGCTGCGGGCGTCAACTTCAAGTTTGAGCAAACTGCCGCCTGGCCTTAAAAGCTTGATCTCGTAAAGCCAGCGCCCGTCTTTGCGCTCGAGTTCAACCTCCAGCACCTGGCCCGGCTGCGTTTGCGCCAGTCGCGCCAGGATGAAAGTCAGCGGCTGGATCTCGCCGGCCTGCAAGGCCGCCCGGGCCCGGTCCTGATCAGCCTCACTGCGGGCCATGGCGCCCAAGGGCAGTGCCAGCAAGGCCGGCAGCAAGCTGAGCAAAAGCCAGCGGTGCACTGCGAAATGCTGGCAGTTATTGGCGGCGTTGGGCTTGAGCATGCTTGTATTGTGGGCTGTCCAAACTGAACGCCAGATGAACACAGGCTTCAGACAGCGTACAGGCGGCGGGGCGCAGTATCAAGCGGTCTTTACTTGAAAGCCCATCACCATGCTGAACTTCCTTCGCAAATCTATGTCGCTGCTGCTGGCTTGTGCTGCTTTTCTTGGCGCACAAGCGCTGGCCGCCGACACATCACCCGCCCAGCAACTGAGCCAGTGGAGCGCTGCCGCCGGCAAGCCGGGCAGCGCTGCTCAGGGGCAGGCGTTTTTCAACAGCAAGCAGGGTGGCCAATGGTCTTGTGCCAGTTGTCACGGCACTCCGCCCACGGCTGACGGCAAGCACGCCAGCACCGGCAAGGCTATCAAGCCGCTGGCACCTGCTTTCAACCCGCAGGTCTTCACCGACAGCGCCCGCGTTGACAAATGGTTTCGCCGCAACTGCAAGGACGTGCTCAGCCGGGAATGCAGCGCCGCAGAAAAAGCCGACGTGATGGCTTACCTGCTCAGTCTCAAGCTTTGACATCCGCAACCACCACCCACCGCAAGGACAAGCTCATGAAATCTCTTTTCTCATCACTGCATCGCTCAGCTCTTGCTGCCTTGCTGGCCGGGGCATGCATCGCGCCTGCGTGGGCCGACAGCAGCGTGCAGCCGCGCCAGGCCTTGCCGCTTTACCAGCAGGAATGCGCCGCCTGCCACATGGCTTTTCAGCCGGGCTTGTTGCCTGCCAAGTCGTGGACACGCATCATGGGCGGGCTTGACAAGCACTACGGCTCAGACGCTTCACTGGATGCGGCCACGGTGCAGCAGATCAGCCGCTGGTTGCAACTTGAGGCCGGAACCTACAAGCGCGTGGCCGAAGCGCCGCCTGAAGACCGCATCACGCGCTCAAGCTGGTTTGTCTCCAAGCACCGCAAGCTGGACCCGCAGGTCTGGAAGCACGCCAGCGTCAAAAGCGCTGCCAATTGCGCCGCCTGCCACACCGGCGCGGACCAGGGCAACTTTGACGATGACGCCGTGAAGTTGCCCGCTGGCGTGCGCCGCCGGCCTTGACCACAGGCGCTGCCGATTTACCCAAGCCCTTTGAGTTACAGAAAGTCACCATGAACGCATTCAACACTGCCAAATTGTCCGGCCAGGCGCCGGCTTCGCCCTTGTCCGTGCCCGCCGCACAAGCCCAAACCAAAGCCAAAGCTAGCCGCCGCGTGGTGGGCGCGCCCACCCGCATGTTTCACTGGCTCTTTGCACTTTGCTTTGCCGGCGCCTACATCACTGCCGATGGCGAAAGCCTGCGCATGCTGCATGTGACGCTGGGCTACACGCTGGCGGGCTTGCTGGGTTTTCGCCTGGTTTACGGCCTGGTCGGTCCGCGCCACGCACGTTTGTCTCTTATGGCGCGCAAGCTCGCCGGCTTACCGGCCTGGCTGGCCTCGTTCAAGGCTGGCCCCTTGTTGCAGGTCAACTGGCGCCAGGGACAAAACCTGCTCATGGCGCTGGCCGTGGTCGCCCTGCTGGTGCTGGTGTTGCCGGTCACACTGAGCGGTTATCTCAACTACAAGGACTTCGGCGGCGACCTCATGGAAGAGCTCCATGGTGCCGCCGGTGAGCTCTTCTTGTGGGTGGTGCTCGCGCACCTGGCCCTGATCGCCGGGCTGAGCGTATTGCGCAACAAAAACCAGGCCCGGCCCATGCTGACCGGCCACACTGAAGGCGCGGGCCCCGATCTGGTCAAGCACAACGCCCGCTGGCTGGCGCTGCTGTTGCTCCTCAGCGTGCTGGCTTACTGGGTTTGGGCGTGGCAGCAGTCAGCGCAGATGCTGGCCAGCTGAAGAAGTGGAGCCCAGCGCAAAAATAAAAAACCCCGTCAGACCAAGAGGACTGCGGGTTTTAGAGGGTTCCAGACACCGTCTGAAACCGAAATCTGGTGGTGATAGGTGGACTTGAACCACCGACATCAGCATTATGAATGCTGCGCTCTAACCAACTGAGCTATATCACCGGGCGAGGCAAATTATAACGGGTTCAAAAGCCGCCTTTAGCGGTGCGTGAACACCGGTTTTCGTTTCGCCAGAAAGGCGTCCATGCCTTCTTTTTGGTCGCTGGTGGCGAACATCGACTGGAACAGGCGGCGCTCGAACATCAGGCCGTCGGACAGGCCGCTTTCAAAGGCGCGGTTGACCGCCTCTTTGGTGGCCATCACGCTGAGCTGGCCGTAATCGCAAATCATCAGCGCCGCACCCAGGGCTTCGTCCATGAGCTTGTCGGCGGCCACCACGCGGCTGACCAAGCCGGCGCGTTCGGCTTCTTGCGCATCCATCATGCGGCCGGTCAGCGCCATGTCCATGGCTTTGGCTTTGCCCACCGCGCGCGGCAGTCGCTGCGTGCCGCCGGCACCGGCCATGATGCCCAGCTTGATCTCGGGCTGGCCGAAGCGGGCGTTGTCGGCCGCGATGATGAAGTCGCACATCATGGCCAGCTCGCAGCCGCCACCCAGCGCAAAGCCGCTGACAGCTGCTATCACCGGCTTGCGCACGCTGCGGATCTGCTCCCAGTTGCGGGTGATGAAGTCCTGGCCATAGGCGTCGGCAAAATCAAATTTGGCCATCACGCTGATGTCGGCACCGGCGGCAAAGGCTTTTTCGTTGCCGGTCAGAACGATGCAGCCGATGCTGGCGTCGGCGTCAAACGCCTTGAGTGCCGCGCCCAGCTCGTCCATGAGCTGGTCGTTGAGTGCGTTGAGCTGCTTGGGCCGGTTGAGTGTGATGATGCCGACCTGCCGGGTGTCGGGGCCGTGGGTGCTGGTGAGAATGTTTTCGTAGTTCATGTGTTTCCTTCGGTGCCTCACTCATAGGCGTTGGTGTCTCAGGGGATCAAGTTGCCGTGGGCTGCAGCCAGGCGTTCACCCGGCTGGTGTCTTGCACACTCAGGCGCCAGGTGGTGACTTGCGGCGGCAGGCTCAGCTGCAAGCGCAGCAGCCGCTTGTCGCGCGCCACCAGGGCCTGCAATTGAGTGGCCTGGCCCGCGTAAAGCAGCAGGTCTTCAAGGCGGTTCAGGCGCCAGCCGGCGTCGGGGGCCGGCTTGACTTTGGCGCCGGCTGGCCCTGCCAGCGCGATGCCCAGCCATTCGTCGCCGGCCGCAAAACCTGCGCGCTCTGCGGCACCTCCGCGCAACACGGCTTTGACCGTGATGCCGGCGCTCTCGCTGACCCGCAGACCCAGACGCTGAGCCAGTTGGGCCGGGTCTTCCAAAACGCTCACGCCGTGTTGCTCAAGCAATGGCTGCAATGGCAGCTCGGCCTTGCCGTGCACCCAGGCAGCCAGCTCAGCGTCAAAACTGCGACCGCTGACGGCCAGCAGCGCAGCGCTCAGATCGCTTTCTTGCATGGGGCCGCCTTTGCAGTGCTTCCACACATGGCGCATGACCGCGTCGAGCGTGACATCCGCCGGGGCCGGCTTGCCCTTGACGGGCGCGCGCAGGCTCAGGTCAAAGCACAGCGCCACCAGCGCGCCCTTGGTGTAGTAGCTCACGGTGGCGTTGGGCGTGTTCTCGTCCTGGCGGTAGTACTTGACCCAGGCGTCAAAGCTGGCCTGGGCCACCGACTGCACTTGCCGCCCCGGCGTCTGCATCACCTGGTTGATGGTTTTGTTGAGCAGCTTCAAGTAGCCCGCGTTGTCCAGCAGGCCGCAGCGGCGCAGCAGCAGGTCGTCGTAGTAGCTGGTGAAGCCTTCAAAAAACCAGAGCAGTTCGGTGTAGTTCTCGCGTGTGTAGTCGTAGCGCGCCAGCTCGCTCGGGCGCAGGCGTTTGACGTTCCAGGTGTGAAAGTACTCGTGGCTGATGAGTCCGCGCAGCGTGGTGTAACCGTCGGATACTTTTTTGTCGCCAAGGCGTGGCAGGTCACGCCGGTTGCAGATCAGCGCGGTCGAGTTGCCGTGCTCCAGCCCGCCGTAGCCGTCATCGACAGCATTGAGCATGTACAGGTAATTTTTAAAGGGCGGTTTTTGACTGCCGTGCCAAAACCGGATTTGCGTTTCGCAAATTTTTTGGGCGTCCGCCAGCAGCTTGCCGCCGTCAAAACTGGGCGCAGCACCGGCCACCACAAAGCGGTGCGGCACGCCGCAGGCCTTGAAGCTGCCACTCCAGAAAGCGCCCATCTCCACCGGGGCATCCACCAGCGCGTCGTAACTGTCTGCGTGGTAAGTACCAAAGCCCGACTTGTTCACCTTGTGCGGCGGCAGACCCGTGGCCAGCGACCAGCCGGGCAGCGCTTTGGGGGCGACGATGTCCAGCGCGTGAAGTTTGTTTTCCTGGCCTTCAACACGCAGGCACAAGCTGGTGCCGTTGAAAAACCCGCGCAGCTCATTGAGCATGGCGGTGCGCACCGAAGCGTCGTTGGCATACACCTCATAGACCAGCACCAACGGGCGGCTGGGCACGCAGCGAATCTGCCAACTGCATTTGTCCAACTGCACGACTTGGCCCGCAGCCAGCGTGCGCTTGCCTTGCAGGGCCTTGAGGTTTTGCAGATGGCCGGAGAACTCCCGCACCATGTAGCTGCCCGGAATCCACACCGGCAGCGACACCGTTTGCTGCGCTACCGGCGCTGCCACGGTCATCGTCACACGGAACAGGTGTGCCTGCAGGTCAGCGATGTCAACGCGGTAGTGAACGGGCGGGGTGGCGGTTGCGGCAGAAGGCGGCATGGCTGTCAATCCTTTGAGAGAGCCAAGAATACATCAGGGGTTTGAGTTTGCGCAGTCCCTGACGCGCTGCTTCCTGCTGATTGCAGGATTTACTGCTCACAGCGCGCTTGCGGTCCTGGCATTGACCCACTGATGCGGCAGCAGCAGATTCAGCGGTTTGTCAGAATCCAGCGCACTGACAATGGCCTCGCCATAGCTTTCATAAGGCACTCTGATGCCATGGAGCCAAGGCGTGATCGCCCAGGACAAAAAAACTCGCAAGCTCGGGTTTTATGCCTTGAAGGAAGCCTACGAGCAACTTTCTATCTCCAAGCCTGACAAGTAGCCAAAAATCCAGTCTGAACGCCATGCAAAACCATGATGGAAGGTTTGTCGCATGGGCCCGATGCAGTTGGTTGAAGAAAACGGCGGGGCATCTACGGCCAAGTACTAGAATGAAAAAGTAAAAATTCTCATTACATTTTTTCTGAAGGAGCTTCCATGCGCACTCTCCAACGTCCCTCTCTTCGACTCTCCCTCGTCTGTGCCTTGAGCCTGGCCATGTTGTCCACCTTGGCGCCGGTCAAGGCGGCAACACCCAAGGACACCCTGGTGGTGGTGACCGCCATGGATGACATCGTGACTCTGGACCCTGCGGAGTCTTTCGAAATTTCTGCCGGCGAGATCATGGGCAATGCCTACGACCGACTGGTTCGCTATGACGTGGCGGACCCGGCCAAATTACTTCCCGATGTGGCCAAGTCCTGGACGGTGTCGGCGGACGGCAAAACCATCACCTTTGAAATCAAGGACGGCCTGAAGTTTGCCTCCGGCAATCCGCTCACCGCTGAAGATGTGGCTTTTTCTTTGCAGCGCGCGGTCATTCTGGGCAAAACACCTGCATTCATCCTGACCCAGTTCGGCCTGAACAAAGCCAATGTGGCTGAAAAGGTACGTGCTGCCGGGAAGACCGTGGTCTTTGAGATCGACAAGTCTTACGCGCCCACGCTGGTGCTTAACTGCCTGACCGCCAATGTGGCTTCTATCGTTGACAAAAAACTGCTCATGTCCAAAGAGCAAAACGGCGACATGGGTTATGCCTGGCTGAAAACCAATTACGCGGGTTCCGGCCCCATGAAAATCCGCGAATGGCGTGCCAACGAAATCGTCACGTTGGAAAAAAATGACAATTACTGGGGTTCAAAATCCAAAGTCAACCGGGTGATTTACCGGCACGTCAAAGAGGCTGCCACCCAACGCCTGTTGCTTGAAAAAGGCGACGCTGACATTGCGCGCAACCTCACGCCGCAGGACTTGGATGCAGTGGGTAACAACAAGGACATTAAAAAAACATCGACCTCTAAGGGCTATGTCATTTACCTCAGCTTGAACCAAAAGCATCCGGCTTTGTCTAAGCCTGAAGTTCGCGAGGCCATGAAATACCTGCTCGATTACAGCGCGATCGGTCAGACCCTCATCAAAAACATCGGCACGATTCACCAAAACTTTTTGCCTGTGGGCTTGCTCGGTGCCAGCACTGACAACCCTTACAAACTCGATGTCGAGCGCGCCAAACAATTGCTGGCCAAAGCCGGCTATCCGAACGGTTTCAAAGTGACCATCGACATGCGCACGGTGCAGCCTTTCCAGGGCATCACCGAGTCCTTCCAGCAAACCGCCAAACGCGCCGGCATTGACATCGAAATCATTCCGGGTGACGGCAAGCAGACGCTGGCCAAGTACCGCGCCCGTACGCATGACATCTACATCGGCCAGTGGGGCGCTGACTATTGGGATCCGCACACCAATGCCGACACCTTTGCCCGCAATCCGAACAATGCCGACGACGCCAAGGACAAGCCACTGGCCTGGCGCAATTCCTGGGATATCCCTGAGATGACCAAAAAGTCAGACTCAGCCGTCTTCGAGCGTGACGCCGCCAAGCGCCGCACCATGTACCAGGACATCCAGGCTGATTTCCGCAAGACCAGCCCCTTCATCGTGGTGCATCAAATCACCGAAGTGGCGGCCTTCCGCAGCAACCTTGATGAGCTCAAGCTGGGTCCGACTTCTGACGCCACCTACATGTACAAAGTCAACAAGCGCTGATTGACACTCCATGACGGGTGTATCCTCCCCGGGCTCCGGCCTGGGGAAACGGCTGGTTAACCAGGCGTCCATTCTTTCGCGTTTTGCCGCGACCGTGCTGCTGACCTACCTGGGTCTGCTGGCCGTGACTTTTTTCATCGGCCGGGTGATCCCGATTGACCCTGTGCTGTCGATCGTGGGTGATCGGGCCAGTGAAGAGTTGGTGCGCCAAGTTCGTGAAGAACTCGGACTGAACAAACCCTTGTGGGATCAATTTCTGATTTACATCCAGAAAGTTCTGCAGGGCGATTTCGGTACCTCCATCCTCACTTCCAACCCTGTGATGCAGGACATCCGCAGGGCTTTTC
>CANNNH010000065.1 GCA_947505915.1 Comamonadaceae bacterium | reverse complement strand
GCCCTGGAGCGCAACACCATGTTCTTCATGGGTTTGGGCACGCTGGTGGCTGTACCGGTTTTCAAAACCTTGACCGGGTTGCCGCCCTTCATGGGAATTTTGCTGGGCTTGGGGCTGCTCTGGTTGGTCGGTGATTTGTTACACCGCAAGAAAGAAGACGAGGACAAGCAGCATCTGACCCTGACCCGTGCGCTGTCACGCATTGACATGAGCTCGGTCACGTTTTTCATTGGCATCTTGCTGGCGGTTGCCACGCTGGAGCACACCCACATTCTCAAATCAATCGCCGGCTGGCTGGACCAGACTGTCGGACGTCAGGACGTCATCGTCATGCTGATCGGCCTGGTCAGTGCTGTGGTGGACAATGTCCCCTTGGTCGCCGCCTCCATGGGCATGTACAGCCTGACGCAGTACCCGCCGGACAGTTTTTTGTGGGAGTTCATGGCCTACTGCGCCGGCACCGGCGGCTCGATCTTGATCATTGGTTCGGCAGCCGGCGTGGCCGCGATGGGCATTGAGAAAATTGACTTCCTCTGGTACATGAAAAAAATCAGTCTGTATGCCTTGCTGGGCTACTTTGCCGGCGCCATTCTCTACATCGTGCAATACAACCTGACGCACTGAAAAAATGACGATCAAGCCCCGACTCCTGATGGCGCGCGCCGTTTTCCCCGAGGTCCTTGATCGTTTGTCAAAGCACTTTGAAGTCCAAGCCAACCAGGCCGACACGGTCTGGTCCAAGGCCGAGTTGATCGAGCGCCTGCAGGGCAAGCAGGCGGCTTTCACCACTGGCGGTGACCCTGTCGACGCTGAGGTGCTGGCCGCGTGTCCGGAATTGAAAATCTGCGCCAACATGGCGGTGGGTTACAACAACTTTGACATTGCCGCGATGACGGCGGCCGGCGTGCTGGCCACCAACGCGCCAGACGTGTTGACCGAAACCACCGCCGACTTCGGCTTTGCCCTGATGATGGCCACCGCGCGCCGCATCACTGAGAGCGAACACTTTCTGCGTGCCGGCCAGTGGACCAAATGGAGCTTTGACATGTTTGCCGGCGCCGACATTCATGGCGCCACGCTGGGCATTTTGGGCATGGGTCGCATCGGTCAGGGCATTGCCAAACGCGGCGCCCACGGCTTTGGCATGAAGGTCATTTACCACAACCGCTCACGCCTCGATGCCGCGCTGGAGGCTGACTGCAAGGCGCACTATGTCAGCAAGGAAGAGCTCCTCAAGACGGCAGACCATCTGGTGCTGGTGCTGCCTTATTCGGCTGCTTCACACCACACCATCGGTGCGACCGAACTGGCGCTTATGAAGCCCACCGCCACGCTGGTCAACATTGCGCGCGGCGGCATTGTGGATGACGCAGCGCTGGCCGTGGCATTGAAAAACCGGACCATCGCCGCTGCCGGTCTGGATGTGTTTGAAGGTGAGCCGCTGCTGCACCCCGGCCTGCTGGACGTGCCCAATGTGGTGCTCACGCCGCACATCGCCAGCGCCAGCATCCCGACCCGGCTGGCCATGGCCCATCTGGCGGCCGACAACCTGATTGCCTTTGTCAGTGGCAAGCCGCCGCCTACGCCGCTGAACCCCGCCGTGCTGGCCCGGTCTTAACACCCATAAATTTGATGTCAGACTTTTTTCTTTGGTCTTTGTTGGGCTTGGCGCTGGCCAGCGTGGTGTTGCTGCTGACCTTGCTGATGTCGGCCCGCTCACGCACCAGCAGCGACCCTCAGCTGCAAGCCGAGTTGGCGCGGCTGGCAGCAGCCAACGAGCGGCTTGAGCGCGAACTGCGCAACGAAGTACAAACCAGTGCCCGCGATACCCGCACCGAGCTGACACAAGGCTTGTCAATTTTTCAGCAGGCCTTGCTGGCGCAGTCGGGCGATGTGGCGCGCACCCAGAACACGCAAATTGACGCCTTCGGCCAGCAGCTGGCGCTGCTGCAAAAAAACCTGTCTGACACCTTGAGCCTGCAACTGTCGGGTCTGAGTGAGTCGAACGCCCGCCGCATGGCCGAAGTGCGGCAAACACTCGAGGCGCAGTTGGCGCAGCTGCAAGCCAGCAACGCCGCCAAGCTCGACGAAATGCGCGCTACCGTCGATGAAAAACTCCAGGCCACGCTGGAAACACGGCTGGGTGAAAGCTTCAAGCAAGTGGCAGACCGGCTTGAGCAGGTGCACAAAGGCCTGGGCGAAATGCAGACGCTGGCGCAGGGCGTGGGTGACCTCAAGCACTTGCTGACCAACGTCAAGACGCGCGGCATTTTTGGCGAGGCGCAACTCGCCGCCTTGCTCGAGCAGGTTTTTACTGTGGACCAGTACGCTGCGCAGATTGCCACCCGCCCGGGCGGCAAGAGCGTGGTTGATTTCGCCATCAAGCTGCCGGGCCGCAGTGATTCGGGCGAGCCGCTGTGGCTGCCGATTGACGCCAAGTTTCCGAACGAAGACTACGAGCGCCTGCTCGACGCCCAGCAGCGCGCCGATGCACTCGCGGCTGAAGTGGCGGGCAAAGCGCTGGAGCTGCGCATCCGGCTGGAAGCCAAATCCATTGGCGACAAATACATTGAGCCGCCGTACACCACCGACTTTGCTATTTTGTTTTTGCCGACCGAGGGGCTGTACGCCGAGGTGTTGCGCCGCCCGGGTTTGATGGAGTCTTTGCAGCGCGAGCACCGCGTGGTGCTGGCCGGTCCCACCACTTTGTTGGCCATGCTCAATTCCCTGCAAATGGGTTTCAGGACGCTGGCGCTGGAAAAGCGCAGCAGCGAAGTCTGGCAGGTGCTGGGCGCCGTCAAAACCGAGTTCGGCAAGTTCGGCGAGGTGCTGGCCAAGGTTAAGTCGCAGACTGAAACCGTGCTCAACACCCTCAACAGCGCCGAGCAGCGCAGCCGCGTCATGGGCAAGGCCCTGCGCCAGGTCGAGGCCCTGCCTGAGACAGAGTCTGCTCGCCTGATCCCCCTCACACCCCTGGACTTTGAGCTTGATTGAGTCTGCCAACCAGGAGCTTCGCAGCACGATGCATTCATGAGCCCTGAACTCGCGCGCATCATCCTGGCTCAAATTTGTCTGCACGCCTGCATGGCCGGCACCCGCATGGCTGCGCCTTTGCTGGCCTTGCGTGAAGGTTACAGCCCGGCGGCCGTGGGTGTTTTACTGGCGCTGTTTGCGCTCACCCAGGTTTTTTTGTCTTTGCCTTCGGGCCGTTACGCCGACCGCCACGGGCTCAAGCGGCCTTTGGGGTTTAGCGTCATTGCGTCGGTGATTGGCGCCGGTGCGGCGGTGGCTTTTCCGGTGTTTCCGGTGCTGTGCCTGGCTGCCTTGCTGACCGGGGGCGCCACCGGCAGCTCGGTGATTGCCCTGCAGCGCCATGTCGGCCGGGCTGCCAACGGCCCGCTGGAGCTGCGCAAGGTGTTTGGCTGGTTGTCGATTGGCCCGGCCCTGTCCAATTTCATCGGCCCTTTTTCTGCCGGTCTCTTGATCGACCACTTCGGCCCCACCCCGGGCAGTCTGCCGGGTTACCGCGCAGCCTTTTTGGTGATGGCCTTGTTGCCACTGCTGAGTTGGTGGCTGCTCAGGCGCGTACAGGAATTGCCCCCCATCATTGCTGCGCCTGGAAGCCCGGTGCCCAAGGCCTGGGACTTGATGTTAAGCCCTGATTTCCGCCGGCTCATGCTGGTCAACTGGCTCTTGTCTTCCTGCTGGGATGTACACACCTTTGTGGTGCCGGTTCTGGGTTTTGAGCGGGGCATACCCGCCTCTGTGATCGGCACGATTCTGGGGGCCTTCGCGATCGCAGCAGCGGCCGTGCGCGTGATGTTGCCCCTGATCGCCAACCGTATCCGTGAATGGGCTTTGCTGTGCGCTGCCATGCTGATCACTGCGCTGCTGTTTGGCCTATACCCGCTGATGAAAAGCGCCTGGGGCATGGGAATCTGTTCAGTCTTGCTCGGCCTGGCACTGGGCCTCGTGCAACCCATGGTCATGAGTTTGCTGCACCAGTTGACGCCTGATGCGCGCCACGGTGAAGCTTTGGGTTTGCGAATGATGGCCGTCAACGCATCCAGCGTGGTCATGCCAGTGCTGTTTGGCACGGCCGGCGCTGTCATTGGCATTGCCGGCGTGTTCTGGTTTGCCGGTGCAGCCGTCGGCAGTGGTGCGCGGGCCGCCTGGCGTCTGCGAGAGAGTTTGCCCCTGGTCAGTCACTCAGGCTAAGGCGCTGCCCGGGTTCAGGGCGAGAGTGCGTAGAACTTGCAGATCGCGTCCCAGGCCTCTTGCGGCTCGTCCACATAAGTGAGCAAGTCCAGGTCTTCCGGTGAAATTGCACCTTCTTCGATCAACACCTCGAAGTTGAACAAGCGCTTCCAGTAGCTGCTGCCAAACAGCACGATGGGCACCGGCTTGGCTTTGCGTGTTTGCACCAGGGTGATGACTTCAAACAACTCGTCAAGTGTGCCGAAGCCGCCCGGGAAAGCCACCAGCGCCTTAGCGCGCATCATGAAATGCATCTTGCGCAGCGCAAAGTAATGGAACTTGAAGTTCAGCGAAGGCGACACATAGGGGTTAGAGCTTTGCTCGTGCGGCAAGGCGATGTTCAAGCCGACATTGGGCATGCCCATCTCATGCGCGCCCCGGTTAGCCGCCTCCATGATGCCGGGGCCGCCGCCGGTACAAATGTGCAACTGCTCTTTGGCCGGGCGGGCCTGGCTGTAAGCCGCCACCAGCCGGCTGAACAGCCTGGCCTGGTTGTAGTAGCCGGCATTGCGCACCTGCCGCTGGGCTGCAGCCAAGGCTGCGGCGTCGCTGCCGGCTTGGGCTGCAGCCAGCGCTTTTTCGGCCTGCTCGGGCGGCGCAAAGCGGGCGCTGCCAAACACCACGATGGTGTTTTCAATGCCCTGGGCATGTTGATCGACCTCGGGCTTGAGCATTTCCAGCTGCATGCGCAGGCCGCGGGTTTCGCGGCGCAGCAAAAACTCGGGGTCGGCAAAGGCCAGCCGGTAGGCGTCCGGGTGCAGGGTGTAGCCCTGGTTGGAGTGGGACTCGAGTTCCGCCCAGGCGTCAGCCAGGCGACTTTCGGAAAGGTCTTGTGTAGATTGCATAGAGCCATTGTGAACGAGCCCGGGCCGCTGCACCATGAAAAAAGGCCCACTGAATTTTCAGAGGGCCTTTTTGCAAAATCGTCTCAAGCCAAGGGCACGAGACGCGTGCGCTTGGGGGATTAGACGCGCTTGCGGTACTCGCCGGTGCGGGTGTCGATCTCGACCACATCGCCCTGGGCCACAAAAATCGGCACACCGATTTCAAAGCCGGTGGCGAGCTTGGCGGGCTTGAGCACCTTGCCGGATGTGTCGCCCTTGACGGCGGGCTCGGTCCAGGTGATTTCGCGCTGCACGCTGGTCGGCAGCTCGACAGAAATCGCCTTGCCCTCGTAAAAAACCACTTCCAGCTCCATGCCGTCTTGCAGGTAGTTGAGCGAGTCGCCCATGTTCTCGGCTTCGACTTCGTACTGGTTGTAGTCCGCGTCCATGCAGATGTACATCGGGTCTGCAAAGTAGGAGTAGGTGCAATCTTTTTTGTCCAGAATGACCTGGTCAATCTTGTCGTCGGCCTTGAAGACGTTTTCTGTGCCGAAGCTGCCAATCAGGCTTTTGAGCTTCATGCGCACGGTGGCAGAGTTGCGGCCGCCGCGGCTGTATTCGGTTTTCAGCACGACCATCGGGTCCTTGCCGTGCATGATGACGTTTCCGGCGCGGATTTCTTGAGCGATTTTCATAAAAATGTGAAGTTAGGGCCGCAGCGGGCGCTGCTTGAGTGATGCGGCAAGTTAGGGGTGCCATGCGTCTGTGTGAACAGAGCGCTCATTCCCCGAAAGCCCTTGATTTTAGCGGTTTTTAGCCACGAACTTGAGCAAGCTGTCGCCAAGAGCGTCTTGCGCCAGCAGCCTGGCCCGTGCGGCGCGGGTCTGGGCCTGCCAATCGGCCAGTGCGCCGGCATCCACCTCTGGCAGCGGCTGGCTGCTGTCGTTCCAGGCGGCATGAAAGTTTTGCGCGGTGCCTGTGAGCTGGTTTTGCTGCAAAAAAGCCGCCAGCTTGGGCAGGTGCGCAGCGTCTTGCTGCGGGTAAATCTGCCAGACAAAAGGCTTGCCCGTCCATAGCGCGCGCAGCACCGAGTCTTCACCGCGCACAAAATTCATGTCGCAAGCCCACAGCAGCTTGTCATAGTCCTGCTGGCTCAGCCAGGGCAAGCAGCTTATGCGCAGACCAGCGCTGCCTGGCGGGCAGTTCGCTTGAGCCATTGCCGCTTTGACAGCCTGTGCGCTGCGCCCGGGCGTGACCAGAAGCTCCACCGGCCGGCCGGCCAAGCCCCGGGCCGACCAATGACTCAGCAGCGCGGCCAGGGCCGGTGGCTCATAGCAAAGCATGGACACCCGCAGCGGCGAAGCGCTGTGCGGCGCCGCGCCTTGCAGGCCCAGGTTTTGTAACCATCTCCCGGCTTCCTTGGCTTCAAAAGCCGTCATGCGCTCGATCAGGCCCGCTTCGCGCAGCAAGCCGCCGGTTTGGGGGGTGAAGCCGGGATAAAAAAACCATTTGCTGCAGCCGGCGGCCGGTCCGTGCTGCACCGGCGAGGGCAGGGCGTGGCTGCGCCCCACATAGGCTTCGGCCGACAGGTATTCGAGGTTGAGCCAACATCGCCCGGCAACCGGACTGGTGTGGCCTGGCAAGGGTGCGGCCAGCCAGGCGCTGAGAAATTCAGGGGGAATCTCGCAGCCAAAGGCTTCGACCAGCACCTCGCCCGGATTGGCCTGCAGCAAGGCGGCTAAGAAGCCGGCGTCAGTGGCCTGGCCCCAGGGCAGCACTTTCACGCCTGGCGCGCCCAGCGGTGCCATCCAGCTCAGGGCAGACGCATCGTCCACCCACAAGCGCACCGTTTGCCCGCGTGCAGCCAGGTCGGCGCTCAAGCGCCAGCTGACACCAATGTCACCAAAGTTGTCGATGACTTTGCAAAAAATGTCCCATTGCAGACGGCGATTCATCTCAGGATTGTCCACAATACGGACATCGCCCACCCAAGCCTCTCAAAGGAGCCGGCGTACCCACACCATGACCCAGCCCCACGAATTTGACCCCCAACTGCTCAGCGAAGTCGCTGCGCTGCCGGCCATGCCCGGGGTTTACCGCTACTTTGACGCCGAGGGCGCTGTGCTTTACGTGGGCAAGGCGCGCAACCTGAAAAAACGCGTCAGCACCTACTTTCAAAAAAGCCATGGCGGCACCCGCATCGGCCTGATGGTCACGCGCATTGCCCGCATGGAAACCACAGTGGTGCGCTCAGAAGCTGAAGCCTTGCTGCTTGAAAACAACCTGATCAAGAAGCTCAACCCGCGCTTTAATATTTTGTTCAGGGACGACAAAAGTTACCCTTATCTCAAGCTCACAGCTGCGCATGCACCAGCCGCCAAGGCCCCAGCCGGGCCTGTGCCAGCTGCTGCGGCAGCCACAGCTTTCACCCGCATGGCTTACTACCGCGGCGCCACCGAAAAAAAGCACCATTACTTCGGCCCCTATCCCAGCGCCTGGGCGGTCAAAGAAACCATGCTGCT
>CANNNH010000064.1 GCA_947505915.1 Comamonadaceae bacterium | reverse complement strand
CAGGCACAAGGTAGGCAAAGGTCTTGCCAACACCTGTACCCGCCTCGACCACCAAGGAGCCACCCTCAGCCACGGTATCGGCCACCGCCATGGCCATGGCGGTTTGACCGGCGCGAGGTTTGAAATGCGGGCTAGATCTGGCCAGCGGTCCCAAGGAGCCAAATACTTCCTTGACCGCATCCGACAAAGGGTTTGTCAAGGCTGGCCCATCATGGCTTATCAAGAGGTTGAACAGGCAGCGGGGCAGCCCCCGGCGTTCCACGCTGCACACGGTTACGGTCTACTTGCTCACGGTGTTCTTTGGCCGCTTGCATTTTTTTCAGATGCTTTTCACGCTCGGCTTTGGCCGCCTCCACTTTGTCTTGATGAGCGCGTTGGCGCTCGCTCAATTCCCGTTGGCGGTTTGCATTTTTCTCTAAATTTTCAGCTTCACGCGCTTCTTTTTCCAAACGGGCTTCGTTTTTTTCAAGATTGCTTTCAAGCTTGTCAAGGTGCTGCTGAGTGCTACGGGCACGACGCTCGGCATTCTCGGTTTGTGTCTCCAAGCTGTTTTTTTCTTCGATGCTTTGCAAAGCTGTTGCACTGCGCTGCTTACGTTCTTGGTCGTTCAAAACCCGCTCTTGGTACCGAAGCGCATTGGTTTTTTGCAACCGAATTTTGAATGCATCGTCTTTGCAGCTGTTGACGTTGAGTTTTTGGTAGCAAGCGCGAAGGGATTGGCTGTACTCAGCCTCCATTTGACTGCGCTCGACCTTGATACGCTCGCGCTCGGCTGTCAGGTCTAAGCCCTGCACCAAGCCGTCTTGCGCATGCACAAATACCGCAGTACCAAGCAGCAAAAAGGCGAAAAAGCCAGATCGAAAATGTTTCATGTCAAGGAAGTATCCACCAAGCGCCGCCCCAGCGCCAAAAACGCGCCTGACTGCATTTCGCGCAGCCTAGAAGCGGTGCGAGGAAACTCGTGCGACATCGGCCCCTCGGTGTACAAAGCTTCGGGCTCAACTTCGGCCATCAACACCAATTTGACACGGCGGTCGTAAAGCACATCGATCAACCAAGTAAAGCGTCTGGCCTCCGAGGCCATGCGCACTTCCATGTGCGGCACACCGCTCAAAAAAACCGTGTGGAACTGACTGGCAATTTCCAAAAAATCGTTTTGAGAGCGCGGACCACCGCACAAGACCTTGAAATCAAACCACACCACACCACCAGCGCGGCGTTTGGCCCAAATTTTGCGTGACTCAATCAGCAACAACCCATCTTGGTCCGGGGTTTCAGCCAAGCGGTCAAAAGTTTGGTGCATCACAGCCTCGTTGGCATCGTTACAAGGGCTTAAGTACAGCTGCGCTTGCTCCAACATGCGACCACGGTAGTCTGTGCCATTGTCAACATTGATGACCTGCATACTGGCATTGAGCAAGTCAATGGCCGGCAGCATGCGGTCACGGTGCAAACCATCGGGGTAGAGTTCGTCGGGCTTAAAGTTCGAGGTGGTGACAAACCCAATGCCGTTGACCTGCATAGCCACCAGCAAACGGTGCAGGATCATGGCGTCGGTGATATCAGCAATATGAAATTCATCGAAACAAATCAGCTTGAAACGCTTGGCCATGCGTCTGCCCAGTTCATCCAAAGGGTTGACCGTGCCTTGCAGTTCATGCAATTCACGGTGCACCTCTCGCATGAATTCGTGAAAATGCAAGCGGGTTTTACGCTCTATGGGAACGGCTTGGTAAAAGCAATCCATCAAAAAACTTTTTCCCCTGCCTACACCGCCGAACAAATAAACGCCTTGCGGAATATCCGGGTGGTTGATGAGTTTTTTGATGGCGTTGGCACGTTTGAGCTTGTAGCCAGCCCATGCCTTGGCGCAATCGTCCAGCGCCTCGACAGCTCTCAGTTGCGCTGGGTCGCTGTGAAAGCCCCGCGCTTTTAGTTCCTGCTGGTAAATCTCTGAAACCGACATGCAATGCAATGCTTATTTGGCAAATAACCGCAATGGGTCGGCGAAGGCCTTGAACTCTAGGGCATTGCCACAGGGGTCGTGTAAAAACATGGTGGCTTGCTCACCCACTTCCCCTTTGAAGCGTATGTAAGGCTCAATGTCAAACTTGATACCCGCTTGTTGAAGTCGATCGGCCAAAGCTTGCCACTGCGACATGGTCAGCACCATGCCAAAGTGACGCACAGGTACATTTTGCCCATCCACCGCGCTGGTGTGGTTGAGTCGCGCTTCTTTGGGGCTTAAGTGCGCAACGATTTGGTGACCGTAAAAATCGAAATCCACCCAGTCAGGCGATGAACGACCTTCAGGGCAACCGAGCATCTCGCCATAAAACGAGCGAGCTTTTTCTAGCGAGCTAACGGGAAAGGCCAAGTGAAAGGGCTGCATGGTTTCAGTATACAAAGTCTGCTAAAACCACCCTCTCAGCCAATCACAAGCAAATTTATGCCCGAAGCAATTCTCAGCGCAACCGAAATAGCGCACTACCAAGCGAAGGGGTTTGTGATTCCACGCTTTAGCCTGCCTCCAGAAATGGTGAAGGATCTGCAAACCACCTTGGATGAACTTATTCGTGCCAACCCCGACGTCAGACCTGAAAAATTGGTCAGTGCGCATATTGAAGGCCAGCAACAAGGCAAAAACGAAGATGGGGTTGCAGGTAGCCGAAAGTTTTTAGAACTGGCCATGTACCCACCTTTGGTAGAAATGGTGTCAGAAATCATTGGTCCCAATGTGGCGCTTTGGGGTTGCCAAGTATTTTGCAAACCTGCTGCGCATGGGTTTGAAACCCCTTGGCACCAAGACGGGCAGTATTGGCCTATGCGGCCGCTGGCCACTTGCACCGTGTGGGTCGCGATAGAGCCCAGCTTGAAGAGCAATGGTTGTTTGCGCGTCATACCTGGCTCGCACAATGGCCAAGTACTTCACCCCCATTTGCATGAGGACAGGAACGACCTGGTTTTGAACCAGCGCTTGGCAGACGATACCTTTAACGAAGATCAGGCAGTAGATATAGAACTTCAGCCCGGTCAGATGTCAATGCACGATGTCTATATGATCCATGGTGCAAAAGCCAATACATCAGGTTTACGCCGAACAGGCGTGGCAATCCGCTACATGCCCACCACTTCCCACTTTGACCGCAGCTTGCACCCCGCAGCAGG
The DNA here is from genome assembly GCA_947505915.1 of Comamonadaceae bacterium. Next base: position 4,464 of record CANNNH010000064.1, on the reverse strand, counting down.
CAAAACCGGACTGGCGCTGAACTTTGCAACACGACCCCTGTGGCTTCTTAAAGGCAAAGACGCTTGCGGTTTGAATGATTTCTCCATTGGACATGAATGAACAAAGCAATACACAAAATTGTGATCGTAGGCGGCGGCGCAGGCGGTTTAGAACTGGCCACCAAATTAGGCAAAACCTTAGGACGAAAAAACAAAGCGCTGGTCACGCTGGTAGATAAAAACCGCACACATATCTGGAAGCCCAAACTGCATGAAATTGCGTCAGGCAGCATGGACTTTGGCGACCATGAGGTGGATTACATGGCACACGCCCATTGGAACCATTTCACATTTCGAATTGGCGAACTCAATGGATTGAACCGCGAAAACAAAACCATAGACTTGGCGCCCTATGTGGACAGCGATGGGACGGCCGTCACGCCTGTTCAACAAATTATTTACGACACGCTGGTCATTTGTATTGGCAGTTTAAGTAATGACTTTGGCACCCAAGGCGTGAAGGAATATGCGCTGCGACTCGAGAACCAACATGATGCAAAACAGTTTCATTCCAAGATGGTCAATGCCTGTATCCGAGCGCACAACCAGCTAGAGGCCATCAACAAACGGCAGTTGCATGTGGCGATCATTGGTGCGGGGGCCACTGGGGTTGAGCTTGCAGCGGAGCTGCACAGAACCACCCGCGAAGTGGTTGCTTTTGGTCTTGACCGTATTGACGCGGACAAGGACATCAAGGTCAGCTTGATCGAGGCAGCCGACCGCATACTGCCAGCACTTCCACCGAAGCTGTCAAAAGCCACAGAGCAACTGATTCAATCCTTGGGGGTGCAAGTTATCACCAACGCCAAAGTGACTGAGGTCCTGCCCACAGGACTGCGACTGGCAGATGGGCGAATTCTCGAGTCAGAACTGGTGGTTTGGGCTGCTGGGGTGAAGGCCCCCGATTTGTTGAAAGACATTGGTGGACTTGAAACCAACCGGATCAACCAAATTGTTGTTCACAACACACTGCAAACCACGCGTGACAAAGATATTTTTGCACTCGGCGATTGCGCTGCCTGCCCTTACCCTGATGGGCATGGCGGTACATCCGGACTGGTTCCACCACGCGCCCAAGCGGCGCACCAACAAGCTTCTCATGTGTATCAACAAATCACGCGAAGGTTTGCAGGCAAGCCGCTGAAGGCCTACCGCTACAAAGATTTTGGGTCTTTGGTGTCGTTAGGAAAATTCAGCACGGTAGGCAATATGATGGGTGGGCTCATTGGTAAAAATTTGATGATTGAAGGCTATTTTGCAAAAGTCATGTACCTGTCTTTGTACAAATTGCATGAATTGGCCATCCACGGTTTTTTGAAAACCTCGCTCTATACCTTGGCAAGAATGATTACCAAGCAAACCAACCCAACGGTGAAGCTTCATTAGGTCAGCTCCAGACATAAGGTTTTCTTAACTGGCAAAGCTGTCGATAACACCGATAGTTGCTTTGTACGATTAATTCATCAAATTATTTAAAAACTAAAAGTTTGTAGAATTTGTCAAATACGTAAAGGTATTTGGCATGAACAAAATTCTATTAATTTTTATACTATTTTTATCAAATTTCGTTCACGCAAAAACCCTTGAGGGTTTGGTGGTTGGGGTGGCAGATGGTGACACTATCACCGTGCTAGATCAACAAAAGAATACTTACAAAATCAGGCTACAAGGCATAGATGCCCCAGAGAAAAAACAAGCTTTTGGTGAAAAATCCAAGCAAAGTCTTCACGGCCTTGTTCACAGCAAACAGGTGCGCATTGAATACGACAAAGAGGACAAGTACGGTCGCATTGTTGGCAAGGTCACCATAGGTGATTTAGATATTTGCCTACAACAGCTGTCGTTGGGTCTGGCTTGGCACTATAAAAAATATCAAAACGAACAATCTGCATCTGACCAAGCTGTCTACAGCGATACCGAATTGAAATCAAAATCCCTCAAACTGGGGCTTTGGGCAGATGACGCACCCATGCCCCCTTGGGAGTTTCGAAAAAAATAAGGGTGATCGGTTAACCTCAAGCATTCAGGAGCTTGTTTTGGATATGCAGACTGGCCGTCCGGCCACCCTCAGCCCTCGTGGCATGGTCACCTCCCCCCACAGCTTGGCGTCGGCCGCTGGCGCCGATGTACTTCGCGCAGGTGGCTCTGCGGTAGACGCGGCCATTGCCACTGCTGCGGTTCTGGGCGTGATTTACCCCCATATGACGGGCATGGGTGGCGACGCTTTTTGGCTCATTCATGATGCCAAAACAGGCAAAGTGCGCTACCTGAATGGCGGCGGTCGGGCAGCCGCAAGCGCAGACCCCGCATTTTTCAAAAGCAAAGGCTTGAGCGAGGTGCCGTTTCGAGGCATTTGGCCAGCCACCTTGACCACACCGGGTGCGGTATCGAGTTGGTGTGAAGCTCACAATGCCTATGGCAAATTGGGTTTGCCACGCATCTTGGCCGGCGCCATTGACTACGCCCACAACGGCTACCCTGTCAGCCAGCGCTTGGCGGGTTGGATGCAGCGCTCTCAAGCCGATTGCAGCGCCCAGCCAGGCTGGTCTGCACTTTTCACGCCCGATGGCACATTGCCCAGCACAGGCGACAAACGGCGAAACCCCCCTTTAGCCAGAACCCTGCAAGCAGTTGCAGAAAAAGGCCAAGCTGGTTTTTACCAAGGCGAAACAGGCAAAGCCTTGGCTGCACTGTCCAAGCAACATGGTGGTTTTTTCACTGCGGACGACTTGATGCGCCAGCAAGCCGAATGGGGCGAGCCGCTTGTGGGCAGCTACCGTGACCTGACGCTTTACCAAACGCCTGCACCCACCCAAGGCTTTACCGTCTTGCAGATGCTCAAGTTGGTCGAGCCTTTTGAGCTGTACAAAAAAGATTTTTATGACCCCGAACGCATCCACCTGATGGTTCAAGCCAAGCAAATCAGCTACCACGACCGTGACCGCTGGTTGGGCGACCCCACCTTCACCGATATGCCAATGGCGCAGTTGCTGAGCGACGCTTACCTAGACCAACGGCGCATGTTGATCAACCATGAAAAGGCCTTGGCTTGGGACCAAGTGCCCTCTTACGGCAGTTTGCGCGGCGACACGGTGTACATCGCGGTGGTGGATGAACACGGCCAAGCGGTGTCTCTGATTCACAGCCTGTATGGCGCATTTGGCTCTGGCGTGGTGAGCCTCGACACCGGTGTGCTGCTGCAAAACCGCAGCGCGTATTTTTCTTTGCAAGACGGCCACCCCAATGTGCTGGCGCCGAGCAAGATTCCGATGCACACCTTGATTGCATCCATTGGTTTTCGCCAAAACAAGCTGTGGAGCGTCATGGGTTGCATGGGCGCCGATGGGCAACCGCAAATCCAGTTTCAGGCCTATAGCGCCATGATGGACCACGGTTTGGACATTCAGCAGGCGGTAGAGGCACCGCGCTGGCTCTCAGGGCGCTTTGCCTTAGGCGAAGCCCGTGACACCTTGCATGTGGAAAGCCGCTTGGGCAGCGCAAATCTTGACGCCTTAGCCGCCAAGGGCCATGTGCTTAACCGCTGGGGCGCTTGGAACGAGCTGGCCGGCCACGCCCACGGCATCACCTTGGAAGGTCCACAGCAAACCCGCTTTGGCGGCAGCGATCCGCGCAGCGACGGCGCAGCCACAGGTTACTGAACTGGAGACTCGCTTAAGGGCAAGGTGCACACAGCGGCCATCAAGTGCTTGTCAATGGTTTCGGCTTCAGCCTTTAGCCACTGCCCGTTGCCGCTGCGCCTGGCCACCAAGTTGCCTGTGGCCATGGGACCCGACATGGCGTGGATTTGCATCACCCGAGCCTGACCTTGCTCACAGTCATATTCTTCAACCGAGCGAAACGACGCGGTGCCTTGGCCATTGGCTTTACCCAGATCGTTCAAGATCCAAGCGCGGCGATAACCGTTGATGATGAGCAAATTGTCTTTATCAACAAAAAAACGGGCGGAAGAGGCATCGGTATGCACCAAATGCCAATCGGCATGGGCAGCAAAACCTAGAAAAATCAACAATATCGGTAATTTTTTCATATCTAGTGATCTTAGATCTTCATTTTCCAGCCGGCGTGCCGAAACTAAGATTAACTGATTTTCTTTTCAGAGCTGTTGCTCCATGCCCGAAAGGTCTTTTTGCTGCGTTTTAACCTTTCTCGTTCGAAAGCCTTGCGCTTGCCACCCTTCAAGTCATGCCTGATGGGCTCACTGACAGCTGCTGCGTGCCTAGTGCAGGCGCAAACGGGTGGCGGCACACCCGCGCCTGGTGAGCTTCATGCCATGGCAACCAGCAATGATGAATGGGTGCAGTTCCCAGCGCGCCCAGGTCCTTCGGCACCCAAGGTTCAAAACGACAAGCCCAAAGCCGCTCGCAGCACCCCCCCCGTCACCCCTGCAACCGATGACGGCTGGAT
>CANNNH010000063.1 GCA_947505915.1 Comamonadaceae bacterium | reverse complement strand
GCGCAGGCTTTGGCCTTGCATCACCCAACCATCGGTGTGCGACCAAGGGTCGACCCAAGCACTGCCACGCGGCGCTTCTACAGCCAAGCCATGGGCCATAGCCGCTGCCACGGCCAGCGCGATAGGCAAAGGCTGTTGGTGAAACAGCTGGTCTTTTTCGCGCTGAATCAACGCCGTGTCTAACTGTGCTTGTGCAAATGACGGACTGCGCACCACCTGCCGCAAAAACCCCACGTTGTTGGCCACACCCACGATATGCAACTCACTCAGGGCTTGGTCTAAACGAGCCAAGGCCTGCTCGCGGGTGTCGCCATGGACGATGAGCTTGGCGATCATGGAGTCGTAGTAAGGGCTGATCTCGTCGCCCGCGCGAACGCCGCTGTCCCAGCGCACCGTGCCGGTAGTGAAGCGTTGCGCCAAGGGTATGCGCATGACATGAAAGCTACCCGTAGCTGGCAAGAAATCGTTGTCTGGCGTTTCGGCACAAATACGCGCTTCGATGGCGTGGCCTTGCACCCTCACCTGCGCTTGCGTCAATGGCAGGGGCTCGCCCGAGGCGATGCGCAACTGCCACTCCACCAAGTCCAAGCCGGTGACCGCTTCGGTGACAGGGTGTTCCACTTGCAAGCGGGTGTTCATCTCCATGAAGAAGAAATCCATGCCGCGCTCGGACTGCTCGACGATGAACTCCACAGTACCCGCGCCCACATAACTGACCGCTTGAGCAGCTGCCACCGCTGCAGCACCCATGCGTTCGCGCAATTCTGCTGATAAACCAGGCGCAGGTGACTCTTCCAACACCTTTTGATGCCGACGCTGAACCGAGCAATCGCGCTCATGCAAATGAATAATATTGCCGTGGCTGTCGCCAAACACCTGAATTTCAATATGCCGCGGACGCTGCACGTATTTTTCTATCAGCACCGCGTCATCGCTGAAACTGTTTTTGGCCTCACGCTGGCAAGACGCCAAGGCCTCGTCAAAGTCCTCGGCTCGGTTGACGATGCGCATGCCCTTGCCGCCACCGCCCGCGCTGGCTTTGATCAGCACCGGAAAACCGATGCGCTTGGCTTGACTGGACAACAAAGCGGGGTTTTGGTCTGCGCCGTGGTAGCCCGGCACCAAGGGCACACCGGCTTTTTCCATCAACTGCTTGGACGCGGCCTTCAATCCCATGGCCTGAATCGATGCCGAGGACGGTCCAATGAACACCACGCCCGCTTGCAGGCAGGCACTGGCAAAGTCAGCGTTCTCGCTTAAAAAACCATAGCCTGGGTGGATGGCTTGTACGCCGGTTTGCATGGCTGCTTGAAGGATGTGCTGCCATTTCAAATAGCTGTCTTGCGGCGCGTTGCCGCCGATATGCACCGCTTCATCACAAGCTTGCACATGGGCCGCATTCGCGTCCGCATCCGAGTAAACAGCCACGGTGCGCACACCCATGCGGCGGGCGGTGGCAGCGACGCGGCAGGCGATTTCGCCTCGGTTGGCAATCAGGATTTTGTGAAACATGGGGTCAGTAGCGCTTGGCCACTTCTTCCAACATCACCTCGGTGGCACCGCCGCCGATGGCCAGCACACGGGCGTCGCGCCACAGGCGCTCGATAGGCGCTTCGCGCATATAGCCCATGCCGCCCCAAAACTGCAGGCAACCACCCACCACTTCGTTGACCAAGTCGCCGGTCAGGGCTTTCAGCATGGACACCTCTTGCACGATGTCGTGTTCTTGGGTGACCGACCAAGCGCAGTGGTACATGAGTTGCCGCGCGGCACGGGTTTTGGCGTCGAGCATGGCCATGCGTTGGCGAATGTGCTGCATATCCCACAGCGCTTTGCCAAAGGCTTGGCGTTGGCGCACATAGTCCAAGGTCAGCTCAATGGCGCGCTGGCAGTGGCCCACCGCCATGGCCGCCAAAGCGATGCGCTCGGTTTGCAGGTTGTGCATCAAAGCGTAAAAGCCCTTGTCTTGCTCGCCCAGCAAGGCCTCGGGGCCCAAGCGCACGTTGTCCAGCACCAACTCTGCGGTGTCTGAACACAGCCAGCCGGTTTTGTCCAAAGAGCGGCCCACGCTGAACCCGGGCGTGCCTTTTTCCACAATGAACATGGACATTTGGTGCTTGCCTTCGCCGGTTTTGGCGGCGACGAAATACACATTGGCATGCACGCCGTTGGTGATGAACATCTTGGTGCCGTTGAGTACCCAGCCGTCGCCATCGCGCTTGGCGGTGCTTCTCATGCCCGACAAATCCGACCCCGCACCGGGCTCGGTCATGGCCACCGCGCTGATGGTGTCACCGGCAATGATGCTGGGCATGTACTTGGCTTTTTGCGCAACTGTTCCAGCGTGATGCAAATGCGGGCTGGCCATGTCGGTGTGTACCAACACGCTAACGATGAAGCCCGCAAACGTGGACTGCGACAGCGCTTCGGCAAACACCAAATTGGTCAGCGCATCGGCCTCGGCACCGCCGTATTCGCTGCTGTACATCAAGCCAAAAAAACCGGCTTGGCCCATTTTGTGCAGCACCTCACGCGGCACTTTGCCGGCTTTTTCCCATTCCAAGCCATAGGGCTCAACTTCGCGCTCAAGGAAGCGCTGCATTTGGTCGCGCAGGGTTTGGTGTTCGGGCAGGTGGTAGATGTGGTTCATGGCTGGTCTTTGTCAAGAAATTGAAAAAATGAATGTGTTATCTCCAGGAGCGCAGCGACGAAGCGACTCCCAATGACGGCTGTTAATGTGGCCATGTGTCTAGGCCTGCGAGGATTTGCAGAGACGCAAAGTTGGCATCGCGGTGCAGCAGAACATGGCCGTGGTTCATGCAGTAGCTGGCCAGCAGCACATCTATGGGGCTGCTCACGCTGCGCCCTTTGGCGCGCAATTGGCGGTATCGACCGGCGGCCAGTAGCGCGTTGTCTGTGCCGCCAAGTTCAACCTGAGGCAGAGCACACAAAAGCGATTGCGCCTCACGCACAGCGCGGTTGTCACGAAACCCGCGCATCACCTCAAACAGCACCAAGTCGGCCATGCCAACCTCCACACTGGCATCCCCAAGGCACTGCGCCAAGGCCGTGCTTGAAGAGCCGCCGTCACCGCGAAAGAAGTCAATCCAGACACTGGTATCCACCAAGATCATTTGGACTTGCCACCTTTGCGGGATGCACCCTTGGCTTGATAAGAAGCCTTGGGCTCTTGTACGGTGACTAGCTGCTGGTTCTGCGCTTGGGTCCGCGCCCAACCCTCGTCGGTGTCGTCCCATTGCAATTTGCCGCGCAAGGCAAGCAAGCCGTCATAAATTTTTCGTCGGCCTACCAATCGCAAGCCCTCTTCCACTGCCTCGCGCTTGGTTTTAAAGCTGCCGGCGGCCATGGCAGCCGCCATCAAGTCGTCGTCAATATCAATGTTGGTTCGCATGGTCACAGCCTCGTTGTGTATGAAATTCGTCAGTCATACACATTACATGCGGAACACGCCAAAGCGTGTCTCGGAAATCGGCGCGTTCAGCGCTGCGGACAAGCCCAGCGCCAGCACCCGTCGGGTGTCGGCGGGGTCGATCACACCATCGTCCCAAAGGCGGGCGCTGGCGTAATAGGGGTGGGATTGGTGGGCAAATTGGTCCAGCAAAGGTTGCTTGAAGGCGGCTTCTTCGGCTGCGCTCCAGCTGCCGCCTTTGGCCTCGATGCCATCGCGGCGCACCGTCGCCAGCACGCTGGCGGCTTGCTCGCCGCCCATCACGCAGATGCGGGCGTTGGGCCAAATCCACAAAAAACGCGGGTTGAAAGCACGGCCACACATGCCGTAGTTGCCAGCGCCATAGCTGCCACCAATGATGAAGGTGAACTTGGGCACTTGCGCGGTGGCGACAGCCGTGACCATCTTGGCGCCGTGGCGAGCAATACCCTCGTTTTCATACTTGCGTCCCACCATGAAGCCGGTGATGTTTTGCAAAAACACCAGCGGAATTTTGCGTTGGCAACACAGCTCGATGAAGTGCGCGCCCTTTTGCGCCGATTCAGAAAACAACACGCCGTTGTTGGCGATGATGCCCACGGGCATGCCCTCCACATGGGCGAAACCGCAGACCAAGGTCGCACCAAAACGCGGCTTGAACTCGTGCAGCTCCGAGCCATCCACAATACGGGCGATGATTTCGCGCACGTCATAGGGCTTTTTGGTGTCAGCGGGAATCACGCCGTAAAGCTCTTGCGTGTCGTACAGCGGTGCGCGGGCTTCTCTTACCGCCAGTTGCACCTCTTTGCGGTGGTTCAAGCGCGCCACCGCCTCGCGGGCCAGCGCCAAAGCATGGGCGTCGTTGTCGGCCAAATGGTCGGCCACGCCGGACAGGCGGGTGTGTACATCGCCGCCCCCTAAGTCTTCGGCGGAAACGATCTCGCCAATCGCGGCCTTCACCAAAGGCGGGCCACCCAAGAAAATGGTGCCTTGGTTTTTCACGATGATGGTCTCGTCGCTCATGGCGGGTACATAGGCGCCGCCTGCGGTGCAACTGCCCATCACCACCGCGATTTGCGCGATGCCTTGGGCGCTCATATTGGCTTGGTTGAAGAAGATGCGGCCAAAGTGTTCTTTATCAGGGAAGACATCGTCTTGGTTAGGCAGGTTGGCGCCGCCCGAGTCCACTAAATAAATACAGGGCAACTGGTTTTGCTGGGCCACCTCTTGGGCACGCAGGTGTTTTTTCACCGTCATCGGGTAGTAGGTGCCGCCCTTGACGGTGGCGTCGTTGCAGACCACCATGCAGTCCACGCCGCTGACCCGCCCAATGCCAGCAATCACACCCGCACAGGGCGCGTCACCGTTGTACATGCCGTGCGCGGCCAAGGGGCTGAGTTCTAAAAACGGCGTACCGGGGTCGAGCAACAAAGCCACCCGCTCACGCGGCGGGAGCTTGCCCCGCGCCAGCTGCTTGGCCCGCGCCGCCTCACCCCCGCCCAAGGCGCTGGCTTGCAACTGCAAACGCAAATCGTCCACCGCCGCCTGCATGGCCAAAGCATTGGTCGCAAAGTCTGCTGCGCGTGACGACAAATGGGAGCTAAGAACCGACATAGAAGGCCGACAAAGTCAAAGAGAGGTGACTTTAGTTGACGTTGACGTAAACGTCAACCAAACCTCCTGTTTTCAAGGCTTGTTTGCCTAAATTACTTAAAAAAATTTCCTAAATCGTTAATAACAAATAGTTACATGGCCGCAAGCTGATGGTGACTTAAACCAACTCCAATGCCATGGCCGTGCCTTCGCCGCCGCCAATGCACAAAGTGGCCAAGCCTTTTTTCAAGCCCTTGGCTTTCAAAGCATGCAACAAAGTGACGATGATTCGAGCGCCTGACGCACCAATGGGGTGACCCAATGCGCAAGCGCCACCGTTGATATTCACTATGTCATGGGAGATTTTCATCTCGTGCATCAGCGCCATGGGAACCACGGCAAAGGCTTCGTTGACCTCCCACAAATCCACATCGCTGACCTTCCAACCGGCACGGGCCAAGGCTTGTTGTGTGGCACCCACGGGGGCTGTGGTGAACCACTCAGGCTCTTGTGCAAACGTGGCGTGGCTGAGAATGCGTGCCAAGGGTGTGCAGCCCAGTTTTTTGGCGGTGCTTTCGCGCATCATCACCAAAGCAGCAGCGCCATCGTTGATGGATGAACTAGACGCTGCCGTGATGGTGCCGTCTTTTTTGAATGCAGGTTTCAAGGTTTTGACTTTGTCGAGCTTGACCTTGCCTGGGCCTTCATCCACGCTGATAAAGCGTTCACCGGCGCGGTCTTTCACCATGACGGGTGAGATTTCCGCGGCAAAAGCGCCTGATGCGGTGGCGGCCTTGGCACGCTCAACGCTGGTCATGGCAAAGTGGTCTTGTGCGTCGCGGCTAAAGTTGTATTTCGCAGCGCAGTCTTCCCCGAAGGTGCCCATGGAGCGACCGGCTTCGTAAGCGTCTTCCAATCCGTCGAGCATCATGTGATCGTAAATTTTGTCGTGGCCCATGCGGTAACCACCACGGCCTTTCAACATCAGGTAAGGCGCATTGGTCATGCTTTCCATGCCGCCTGCAATCATCACGTCTTGACTACCCACACTCAAAATGTCGTGCGCGAACATGACAGCTCGCATACCAGAGCCGCACATCTTGGACAAGGTCACTGCACCCGCGCTTTTAGGTAAACCACCTTTGAATGCCGCTTGACGTGCAGGCGCTTGGCCTTGACCAGCCATCAAACAGTTGCCCAACAACACCTCGGTGATGAGGTCGGGTGAAATACCGGCACGCTGCACAGCAGCTGCAATGGCCACACCACCCAAATCGTGGGCAGACAGGGCTGAAAAATCGCCTTGGAAGCTGCCCATGGGGGTACGTGCGGCGCTGACGATAACGATGGGGTCTGACATGAAATGCTCCTGAAAAAAATTAAAGGGATGCGCCTAAAGCAGCGCGTTGAATTTGAAAACGTTTGTCGGCCTCGTACGGAAACACATCGTGTACATGGCCATCGCTGATTTTTTCCTTATGACCTTGCCAAAAACTGGCGTCCAGCAAGTCTGCATGGTGCTTCATGAATACTTCGCGAACGCTGGGGTTGCCCAGCAAAAACGGGCCAAAGGTTTCGGGGAAGACGTCGTGGGGGCCGACGTGGTACCAAACCTCGCCCGACATTTCGTCTTCTTCGTTGCGTGGTGCAGGCACACGGCGGAAGTTGCAATCGGTGATGTACTCGATTTCATCGTAGTCGTAAAACACCACCTTGCCGTGGCGGGTGACGCCAAAGTTCTTCCACAACATATCGCCTGGGAAAATATTGGCTGCCACCAAGTCTTTGATGGCATTGCCATACTCCACCACCGCACGTTCCATTTGGCTTTTAGCTCGCACATCGTCCAAGCCTGCATCAAACGCCTCTTGTAAATAGATGTTCAAAGGAATCATGCGCCGCTCGATGTAAGCGTGTTTGATGACCACTTCTTCTTGACCGTTGTCAGCACGGCGGTTGATCTCGATTTGACTGGGTGCAAATTTTTGAATCTCGGCAATCAACTCGTCTTCAAAACGCTCACGCGGAAACGCCACATTGCTGTACTCCAAGGTGTCGGCCATGCGCCCCACGCGGTCGTGTTGCTTCACCAGCAAATACTTGCCCTGAATTTGCTCACGCGAGGTATCTTTTTGAGGCGGGTAAAAGTCTTTGATGACCTTGAACACAAACGGAAACGAAGGTTGATCAAACACCAACATGACCATGCCCTTAATGCCTGGGGCAATGCGAAATTTATCGGTGCTGTGGCGCTGGTGGTAGAGCAAGTCACGGTAGAACAAGGTCTTGCCCTGCTTGGCCAAGCCCAAAGCATTGTAGATTTCCGCACGCGGTTTGCGCGGCATCATGCTGCGCAAAAACTGCACATACGCAGAGGGTACATCCATGTCGACCATGAAGTAAGCCCGCGCGAAGCTGAACAAAATCAGCAAATCTTCTTCACCAAACAAGGCCGCGTCGATGACCAACTGACCGCTGCCGTTGTGCAAAATGGGCAATGCAAACGGTATCTCTTGAAAGCCGTTGATGACCTTGCCCACCACATACGCGCCTTTGTTGCGAAAGAACAGGCTAGAGAGCACCTGCACCTG
>CANNNH010000062.1 GCA_947505915.1 Comamonadaceae bacterium | reverse complement strand
TGCTGCAAACCCTGGCAGACATGGGTGATTCAGCCCGGTGCCTGCTCGGCAACCACGACCTGCACCTGCTGATGGTGGGCTACGGTCTGCGCCCGCAGCACCGCGGCGACACCCTGGATGCAATCCTGCAATCGCCGCAGCGCACGGCCTGGCTGGACTGGGTTCGCCACCAACACATGGCCTTGCAGGTAGAAGGCTGGCTGTTGGTGCATGCCGGCGTGCTGCCCCAGTGGACGATAACGCGCACGCTGGAGCTGGCCAGCGAAGTCGAGCATGCGCTGCGCAGCCCGCAGTGGATGGATTTTTTGACCGGCATGTACGGCAACTCGCCAGCGCTATGGCACGAGGACCTGCGTGGCAACGACCGACTGCGCGTGATCGTCAACGCGCTCACACGCCTGCGTTTTTGCAGCCCGGAAGGTGAAATGGAATTTCAAACCAAGGGCGCTGCCAGCACAGCGCCCCAGGGCTTCATGCCCTGGTTCCATGTGCCGGGCCGACTTTCGGCGGGCACGCCGATTGCTTTTGGCCATTGGTCCACCGTGGGACTGGATGCGCTGGACACCGGGCCACGCCTGCGTGACAACACACTGGCCCTGGACACAGGTTGCGTCTGGGGCGGCTGCCTGACAGCGGCACGCTTGGGCCAGGCGGCTGGCACTTACGAATTGATCTCTGTAGGGTGTGAAGCCATGAAGACAAACAAAAAAAGCCCGGCATCGCAATGAGCCGGGCTTTTTTGGGGGGCGTAGCGCTCAGGTCTGCGGTTCGGTGACTGTCTTGAAAAGTGCAGCCACTTTTTTCTTGGGTTTGATGTTGGCCGAAATGCCGCGCGGCGATGCAGACTTGGCGGCAGTTTCCCAGGCCGGCTGCTCTTGCGCAGGCTGACCAGACTCGTAGGGCTGGTCAAAGAAAGGGTCTCGCGGCCCGTTGCTGCGGCGCGGCGCGTACTCGCGGCGCTCACGCGGCTCACGCGCTTCGCGCGTTTCACGAATTTCGCGACGCTCCCGCGGTGCCGGCGCGGCAACACCCGGCTCGTCAGGCTGTTCGGAGCCCTCAGCTTCACGGTACATGCGGCGGCCGTCGTTGATGCGGCCTTGCTCGCTGATGCGCGGGCGGTCTTCTTCAAACTCCACCGGCTCGATCTCGATCTTGGCGTTGATCAGTTTTTCAATGTCCGCCACCAACCGCGTGTCGCTGGGAGCGACAAAGCTCACCGCCAGGCCCGAAGCGCCGGCGCGGCCGGTGCGGCCGATGCGGTGCACATAGTCTTCGGCGTTGAAAGGCACGTCAAAGTTGAACACCGCCGGCACGTCTTTGATGTCCAGGCCGCGGGCTGCCACGTCGGTGCACACCAACAAATCAACTTCGCCCTTTTTGAAGGCTTCAAGCGCTTTGAGCCGCTCGTCCTGGCTTTTATCTCCATGCAAGGCCGTGGTCTTCAAACCTTCACGCTCCAGCGATCGTGCCAGCCGCGCGCAACCGAGCTTGCTGTTGACGAAGACAAAGGCTTGCTTGAGCTCGCGGGCTTTGAGAATCTGGTGCAGTGCGCGGCGCTTGTCGTCGGCGCCCACACTGTAGAAATGCTGCTCCACGGTCGAGGCCGTGGCATTGGAGCGGGCCACCTCAATGGTGACGGGGTCTTGCAGGTAGCTCGACGCCAGACGTTTGATCTCGGGCGAGAAAGTGGCCGAAAACAGCAAGGTGATGCGTTTTTTGGGCAGGTAGCTCAGGATGCGCTGCAGGTCGGGCAAAAAGCCGATGTCCAGCATGCGGTCGGCCTCGTCGAGCACCACGTACTCGACCTGGTTGAGCACCGCGTTCTTGGCCTCGATGTGGTCCAGCAAACGACCCGGCGTGGCCACCAGCACCTCGACACCTTTTTTAAGCTCTGCTGTTTGCGGCTTCATGTCGATACCGCCAAACACTACGGCGCAGCGCAAGTTGGTGTGCTTGGCATACAACTTGACCTGCTGGGCCACCTGGTCGGCCAGCTCGCGTGTGGGCAAGAGCACCAGCGCGCGCACCGGGTGGCGGGCCGGCGAGGTCGATGGGTTTTCGTGGGCCATCATGCGCTGCAGCAGCGGCAAGGAAAAAGCGGCTGTTTTGCCGGTGCCCGTCTGGGCTGCGCCCATCACGTCTTTGCCCTGCAAAACAATGGGAATGGCCTGTTCCTGGATGGGCGTCATGGACTCGTAGCCCATTTCGGCCACGGCACGGGCAATCGGCTCGGCCAGATTGAGATTTGAAAATGAAGATGACATAGATGCTCTATTGTCTCATTCCCGAATAAGCAGCCGGCGCGAGGGTTTTAGGCTGGTTTTCAGGGCTCTGCCGCACCGTCCGGCGGCTGCTTGACAAGGCGCCAGGCCAACCAGGTGCCCAAGATGGCGTTGCTCAAGGCAAAGCCACCCAAAACCAACATGCCCAAGGTGTTCAAGGGCCGGTGATGCAAGAGCCAGCCGATGACCATCGACAAAGCATTCAAGCTCAGCATGATCCAAAACAGCGGATTGCGTGGCTGAAACAGCCGGCTTAGCTTCATGGTTGGCCTTGCCTGCCCGACTCAGGCCCGGGGCAGCGTGACGCCGGTCTGGCCCTGGTACTTGCCACCGCGGTCTTTGTAGCTGACTTCACAGACGTCGTCCGGGTCGCTTTCAAAAAACAGCACCTGCGCGCAACCTTCGCCGGCGTAGATGCGCGCCGGCAGCGGCGTGGTGTTGGAAAACTCCAGCGTCACATAACCCTCCCATTCGGGCTCGAAGGGTGTGACGTTGACGATGATGCCGCAGCGCGCGTAGGTGCTCTTGCCCAGGCAGATGGTCAGCACGTTGCGCGGAATGCGGAAATATTCGAGCGTTCGCGCCAGCGCAAAACTGTTGGGCGGAATGATGCAGCTGTCGCCGTGAAAATCAACGAAGCTTTTTTCGTCGAAATTTTTCGGGTCCACCACCGTGCTGTGGATGTTGGTGAAGACCTTGAACTCGGGCGCGCAGCGGATGTCGTAGCCGTAGCTGCTGGTGCCGTAACTGATGATCTTCTGGCCGCCGGCCGCTTGCCGGATCTGACCGGGCTCAAAGGGCTCGATCATGCCGGTCGTCTCGGCCATGCGGCGTATCCATTTGTCGCTTTTGATGCTCATGATGCGGTGCTCAGGTCAGGGAAACGTTGATGGGAGCCATTGTAGGCAGCGCCGAAAGCGCCTGCGAAACCACTGTGCGCTCGATCAGCCGGTCGTCACCCAGCACGATCATGGCGAACAGCAGCTCGTCCAGGCTGGCGGCCAGCGCGGTCTTGCGCGCCAGCAGCGGCGTGGCTGCGGGGTTGAGCACCACAAAATCGGCCTCGCATCCCGGCTGCAAATTGCCCACCACGCCGCCCAAGCCCAGCGCCTCTGCCGCGCCCGCCGTGTGCTGCCACCACAGTTGCTGCGGCTTGAGCGACAGGCCGGTTTTGCTGTGACCTTCCCGACCCACGTAATAGGCTGCCAGCATGGTGTGAAAGGGGCTGAAGCTGGTGCCGCCGCCCACGTCGCTGGCCAGGCCGTAGGCAAAGCCAACGCGGTCTGCGCCTTCGTAGTCAAAAAAACCGCTGCCCAAAAAGAGATTGCTGGTCGGGCTGATGGCGGCGGCCGCGCCGCTGGCGCGCATCAGGGCGCGGTCGGTGTCGTCAAAGTGAATGCAGTGCGCGTAAACGCTGCGCGGGCGCAAAAGCCCGAACTGCTCGTACACCGCCAGGTAGCTGCGCGCGTCGGGGTAAAGCGAGCGCACCCAGGCGATTTCATCGTGGTTTTCGGCCACATGCGACTGCACCCAGACGTCCGGGTACTTGGCGGCCAGCTCGCCTGCGCCGCGCATCTGTGCGTCTGAGCAGCTGGGTGCAAAACGCGGCGTGATGGCGTAACCCAAGCGCCCCTGGCCATGCCAGCGCTGAATCAAGGCCTCGGTGTCGATCAGGCTTTGCTCGGTCTCGTCGCGCACGCCGTCGGGCGAATGCCGATCCATCAGGCACTTGCCGGTAATCAGGCGCATCTGACGCTTCGCGGCCTCGGTGAACAACGCATTCACGGAGGCCGGGTGCGAAGTGGCAAAGGCCAGCGCAGTGGTCACGCCATTGCGCGCGAGTTCGTCCAAAAAGAAAGCAGCCACTTCTGCCGCATGCGCCGGGTCGGCAAAGCGGCTTTCCTGCGGAAAGGTGTAGTTCTCCAGCCAGGGCAGCAAGCCGTCGGCAGGCGAGCCGATCACGTCCACCTGCGGGTAATGAATGTGCATGTCCACAAAGCCGGGCGCCAGAATGCGGCCTGGCAAATGCTCCACCTTCAGCTGCGCAAACTGCGGCGCCAGTTCGCGCCACGGCCCCACGGCCTGTACACGCTGGCGGCCGCTGGCGTCAGGCACCACCACCAGCAGACCGTCTTCTTCATAGACAGCCGCATGGTCATCGGCAAAACGGAGGATGGCTGCGCGGTAGGCTTTCATGGCTTCAAGGTTAGCGCAGTTCAGCATTGGCGCAGCAAGACGGGGCTATAAATGGGTTCTGACCCCCATTAACTATTTGGGGAGGCTGCCTTGCACGCCTTGCACCAGGAAGTTCATGCCCAGAATCTGCGCGTCAGTCAGGGCGCTGCCGGCGGCGATCACCACCGCGCCGGTGTTGTTCAAAACAGGGGCTTTGCCCGCGGCGAAGGGCTGCAGTTTGCCGCCGGCCATGTCTTTCTGGCGGGCCAGCACTTCTTGCTGCACGGCCGCTGGCACTTTCGGGCCGAAGTCGCCCACACGCACCATGCCTTCCTTGACGCCGCCCCAGACATTGCCACTTTGCCAGGTGCCGGCCAGCACTTCCCGGGCTCGGCGGGTGTAGTAGTCGCCCCACTGGTGGGTCACGGCCAGAATTTGCGCGTCGGGCGCCACACCGCGCATGTCAGAGTGGTAGGCCACAGCCAGCTTGCCGCGCTCTTGGGCGGCCGTCATCACGGCATTGGAGGCGGTGTGAAAGGCCAGCACATCCACGTTCTGGTTGAACAAGGTCATGGCCGCATCACGCTCACGCGGCGGGTCAAACCAGGCGTTGAGCCAAATCACTTTGACTTCTGCACGCGGGTTCACTGAGCGCATGCCCAGCGCAAAAGCGTTGATGCCTTGCAGCACTTCTGGAATAGGAAAGCCCGCCACATAGCCGGCCACCTGGGTTTTGCTCATGCGCGCAGCCGCGATGCCTGCGAGGTAACGACCCTCGTAATAACGCGCATTCACGGTAGCCACATTGGCGCTGGTTTTATAACCGGTGACCGACTCGAATTTCACGTCAGGGAAATCTTTGGCCACCTTGAGCGTAGGCTCCATATAGCCAAAGCTCGGCGTAAAGATCAGCTTGTGGCCCTGCTGCGCCAGGTCACGGATAACGCGCTCGGCGTCCGGGCCTTCGGGCACGTTTTCAACAAAGCTGGTTTTGACTTGCGTGCCCAGCGCAGCTTGCACCGCCAGCCGGCCGTTTTCATGCTGGCGCACCCAACCGGCATCGGTGACGGGCGTGACATACACAAAGCCTATTTTCAAAGGCGCAATGGCCGCAGGCGTCGTTTGTGAAAAAACGGGGTAAATAAAACAGGCGGCCGCGAACGCGGCAGCGAGGTTTTTATACATGGTAGTCCTCTACATGGCCACGGTAAAAAGAAGGCTCTTGTGCGCCGTGACAGCACGCAAGAGCTGTGTATTCTAACGAGACACAGTTCGTGCAAGCGGGTACGCCCGCACCAACAAGGCATACAGCGCCGCACCCAAGAGCAATGCCGCAGCAGCAATTTCCAGCGCCAACTTGAACGCATCGCCCGGCGAACGCTGGGCTTGCAGCAACCAAGCGGTCAGCGGCGGCCCGACCACCTGACCAATGCCGTAGGTAGCGGTCATCAAGCCCATGAAGCTCGAGGCACTTGCTGGCTGAAGGCGTCGCACCTCCTGCATGGCAAAAAAAGTGATGGCCGTGAAAGGTAGACCCAAGAGCAAACTACCGATCGCAAAGCCAGCCAGGCTCGGGCTCCACAGGCTGATGGCAATCGCCAGCGCCTGAATCAAATACCCGCCCAGGAGCAGCCAGCGGTAGTCGGCGACCGAGCGCAGGCGCGTAGCACCCCAGGCCCCCAGCATCACACCGGCGCCAAACAAGGGCCAGAACAAATCCAGCCAGTGAGAGCCGGGCAAGGCACTGCGCGCAATCACCGGCAAAAATGTCGCGGTGATGATGTAACCGAAACCCGCCAACCCGTAGGCCAGTGTCAGCAGCAGCATTTCAGCAGCGCCGTGGCCGGCTTGTGAAGTTGGTGGGTCTGCCGGGGCTTGTCCAAACTGTTCAGGGCTGCGGGCGGCCAGGGGCTGCAGGCGCTCATTGCCGCCTTGCAAAAAGCGCCATGCCAACGCACTCAGCACAAAAGCCAGCGCGCCAAACACCAGCCAGGCGCCGGCTGCAGTCCAGCGCTCCGCGACCATGCCGCTGGCGGCCAAGCCGCTCAACACAATGCCCGCGCCAGGCCCCATGTAAATGAAGCCGCCCATGGCCGGCACACCCAAGCTGGCCAGCCGCGACAAGCACCAGCCCGAGGTGTAGACAAACACCACCCCGCTGGTGACGCCCGCCAAAAAACGCAACAAAGGCCAAGCCGGCGACTCCAGCCAGCCCATGGCCAGCGTGAGCACGCCGGTCATCAACAGGCCGCCCCTTACCAGCTGCGAAAAAGCCAAGGACGGCAGGCTTGGAAAGCGCGTCCACAGCCAGGGCTGCAACATACAAAGCAACGCACCGACCAAATAGCCCAGGTAGTTGGCACTGGCCAGCCAGCTCGCCGCCGGCAGATCGAGCACGCCGTCGGCCAGCATCATGGGCAAGATGGGCGTGAAGGCAAAGCGGCCAATGCCCATGGCCACACCCAGCGACGCCATGCCCGCCAAGGCAATCGCCCACGGGCCGGGGCTTTTGCTGTCAGCGCCCATCAGCGAAAGTTTTCAAAGCTTTTGTCCAACTTGTCGATGAAGGTCTGCTTGGCCGAAGCGTCAATAAAGCTGGCCTCAAAACTGTTGCGCGCCAGCAGGTAGGCGTGGGTGGCGTTCAGCGGCAAGGCGGCAAAAGTTTGCGTGAAGTTCTCATTCATGTAGCCGCCAAAGTAAGCCGGGTCGTCAGAGTTGACGGTGGCTGCAATGCCGGCGCCCAAGAGCTGGCCTAGGGCGTGGCTGGCCAGATCGGGGTACACGCAGAGCTTGAGGTTGGACAGCGGGCACACAGTTAAGGCTATCCGGTCTTGCGCCAGCCGCTGCAGCAGCGCAGCGTCATGCGTGGACTGCACGCCATGGTCAATGCGCTCAACTTTGAGCTCGTTGAGCGCCGTCCACACATAGGCCGGCGGCCCCTCCTCGCCCGCATGCGCCACCAACCGAAAGCCGAGTTGGCGGCAGCGCGCAAACACCCGCGAGAATTTTTCAGGCGGGTTACCGACTTCGCCCGAGTCCAGGCCGATGCCGACGATGTGCTCGCGAAACGGCAGCGCCTGCTCTAACGTGGCAAAAGCATCTTCTTCGCTCAGATGCCGCAAAAAACACATGATCAGCAAAGCACTCACGCCGAGCTCGGCCTGCGCGTCCACACAGGCGCGGTGCAAACCCTTCACCACAGTGGCCATGGACACGCCG
>CANNNH010000061.1 GCA_947505915.1 Comamonadaceae bacterium | reverse complement strand
TGGCTTTGATCGGTATTGGTATTTTTGCGATCCCTGCTGCGCTTTTGTCTTCAGCTTTCAGTGACCAACTTAAATCGGACCGCGAAGCCTTGGTGAACAAGCTTTTCGAAATGCTGTCAGACGGTCAAATTGACGAAGATGAGGCCCTATACATCAAAACAGAAGCAAAGCGCTTGCACTTGAGTGATGAAGAAATAAAGCTCTTAATTGAAAAAGCGAAGCGAGAACGCGAACTGATGGACGACGTTGCAATTCTGCCTTTGCACAAAATAGCAACCAATACAGACCACACTATTGAACATTTCAAACACCTGTTGGGACAAGTTAGACAACTTAGCTTATTGACGGATCAAGAAAAGTTTAATGCGGCCATAGACGGCTCTGAAAGACTGACCGAAACAGACAAGAAGCTTTGGACCTTGATTGCCCTTCAGCAATCATCTTCTAAATAAATTAAATTGGGTAGGTCAACATTAATTTTGACTGAGTGCCTGGCGCGAGTTGCAAGACGACAGCGTTTGGCGGCAAGGTTGGGTTTGATGCGTGTGGGGCCTAAAGCAGCGAAGTGTTGCTTTTCACGTTAGCAACTGCAGGCATCCGATCCATGTGCCCACGCGATGGCGGTGTATGGGTTTGTGCAAGTGCTCCAGCTCAATGCAGCTTCACCGTTGGGTTGGTTTGTTTGGTGATCATGCGCGACAGCGTAATGAGCGTGGTTTTGAGGGTGCCGTGAATGGCGAGTTCGTGCAGTTTGTACAAAGACAGGTACATGAGCTTGGCAAAATAGCCCTCGATCATCAGACTCTTGCCGATCAAGCCGCCCATCATGTTGCCCACCGTGCTGAACTTGCCCAGCGACACCAGTGAGCCAAAGTCTCGGTAGCGGTAGGGCTTAAGAGGCTTGCTGGCCAGGCGACGTTGAATTTGTTGCCACATATGGGTGGCCTGCTGATGCGCCGCTTGTGCACGCGGCGGCACAATGCCAGCCCGGCCGCCATCGGCATCCGAGCAGGGGCAAGCTGCACAATCACCCAAGGCAAAAATATCGGGGTCGCGGGTGGTTTGAAGCGTGTCATGGACAAGCAACTGATTCATCCGGTTGGTTTCCAGCCCACCAAAGTCTTTCAGGAAATCTGGCGCTTTCACGCCTGCGGCCCACACCACCAGCTCAGATTCGATCTCGCGACCATCGGCCAGGCGGATGCCCGTTGGCATGACCTCCATGACTTTGGAGCTGGTGAGCACCTGAACGCCCAGGCGCGAAAGAAGTTGCTCAGTGGCTTCGGACAAGCGTGGCACCAAAGCCGGCAAAATGCGGTCTGCCGCCTCAATCAAGCTGACTTTGATATCTTTATCCACGTCAATGCGGTCAAGGCCAAAAGCCACCACCTCGCGGGTGGTTCGGTGCAACTCTGCAGCCAACTCCACACCTGTTGCGCCCGCGCCGATGATGGCTACATGCAGTTGTCGTTTGTGGATAAGCCCGGCTTGGTTGTGCGCGCGGATACAGGCATTGACCATCCTGGAATGAAACGACTTGGCGTCATGCTGAGTTTCCAGCTTCAAGGCGTGCTCTTTGACCCCCTGGGTGCCGAAGTCATTGCTTAAGCTGCCAATACAAATCACGAGCGTATCGTAGGGAATGTATTGGGTGGGCGTTACGGCTCGGCCCTGCTCATCCACATAAGGTGCGAGCTCGATGGTCTTATTGGCGCGGTCAAGTCCCTTGAGCTCACCAATTCGAAAGGTGAAGTGGTTCCAATGGGCCTGCGCCATGTAATCCACTTCGTGGTCGCCCAGGTCCATGCTGCCCGAAGCGATTTCATGCAACTTGGGTTTCCAAATGTGGGTGCGGTTTTTATCGACCAACGTGATAAGCGCGCGCTTTCGTCGGCCATAGCCACGTCCGAGCTGGGTCGCGAGTTCCAGACCGCCAGCGCCACCACCCACGATGACAATTTTGTGTTGTTTGCTCATTTTTATGCTCGCGATCAGGTGAACCAGCTCGACTGGGACATCAGCGACATCAATCGCCACTTTCCAAGAACAGCCTAGATTGAAGAGTCTGAATGAATTTGGAGTTAAGCGCAATAAAAACGACAAATTGGCAGAAATTGCACAGTGCCTGCAAGCAAGGGCTGGACGACCAGGCTATGCGAATCCGACCCGAAAGAGAAAATCAGTTTTCCACTGACAAAGGCTTGATTTAGAGGCTCTCCCTATTGTCAAGCAGACGGCGCCCTGTAAATTCCTTAGTCGGAGCTGCGACCGCATGCAGCGCCGACCTGGCTGGCTGTGCAGCAGATCGATTGCAAGCCGCGCCAGGCCTTGGAGCCAACGCACAATTACAAGGAGAAAACCATGAAGATCGTCAAGCTCATGCTGGCCGCAGTCACCGCCGGCCTGATGGCCGGTTGCGCCGGGCTACCGTCCTCCACCGCATCGAACGCGCCGCCGCAGGTTCTGCGCGTCAACATCTTCCCCGGCGGTTTTAACTGGCCGATCTGGGTGGCGCAGGAAAAAGGTTTTTTTGCCAAGCACGGCGTCGAGGTCAAAACCATCAACACGCCCAACTCGCAGGCCCAGTTGACCGGCTTGATCAACGGCGAGTTCGAGATCGGCATGACCGCCATCGACAACCTGTTGGCTTACCGGGAGGGTCAGGGTGCGGTGCCCGTTGACGGTGGCGGCCTGATCGCGGTCATGGGCTCAGACAACGGCTTTTTACGGATGGGCGGTCGCAAGGGCATTACCAGCTACGCGCAGCTCAAGGGCCAGCAGCTTTCGGTCGATGCGCTGACCACCGGCTACGCCTTCGTGCTGCTGGAGGTGATGGAGCGCAACGGCATGCTGCTGGACCGCGATTACACCGTGGTGCGTGCAGGCGGTGTGCTGCAGCGCTTCAATGACCTGGTGGCCGGCAAGCATGCTGCCACGATGCTGATTGCGCCATTTGACGTTCTCGCAAAAAACCAGGGCGCCAATGTGCTGGGTGACGCATCGGCCGCCATGGGCGAGTATCAGGGGCTGGTGGCCGGCGTGCGCGAGACCTGGGCGCGCAATAACCGCGCTGCCATGGTGGGCTACATACGCGCCTGGCGAGATGCACTGGACTGGATGTACGACCCCAAGAACAAAGAAGAGGCCATGGCGCTTTTCATCAAGAACGTCAATGGCGCCAACCTCCAGAGTGCCGAAACTTCCTACGGCATCTTGCTCGATCCCAAAACAGGCTTCACCCGCGATGCGTCCATCAGTGTGCGGGGAGCCCAAACTGCCGTGCAGCTGCGCGAAAAGTATGGCAAGCCCGCCAAGAAGCTGCAGCCGGTACAGGCCTATATCGACACCAGCTACCACGAGGAAGCCAGCCGCAGGCGCTGAATGATGCGCTGAGCGGTGGCCCGCACTTAAACCGGCGCTATCGTGATGCTCACGGTCATGGACTCTTCGCCGCCGCCCTGCCGCACGCCTTTGATCGGCGGGCAGGCGTCGTAGTCGGTGCCCATGGCCAGGCGCACGTGGCGCTGGTCTATCAGGCAGCTGTGGGTGATGTCGATGCTGACCCAGCGCCTTTGCGCCGCATCCAGGCAAATGTCAGCCCAGGCATGGCTGGCCAGATCGGGTTCGTTGGCGGCATAAAAATAACCGCTGACATAACGCGCTGGTATGCCCTGGCTGCGGCACACCGCCACCATCACATGCGCTTGGTCCTGGCACACGCCAGCCCCGGCCTCAAAGGCTTGCAGCGCGGTGGTGCTGACGCTGGTGCTGTTTTTACGGTAGCTCACAGCCTCAGCCACCGCCTGGCTCAAGGCCAGTAACTGGCCGACTCTGCCCGCACCGGTCAACGCCGGGTCTATAAAGCGACGACCGAAATCAGCCAGCCCCGGGGCGGGTGCAGCCAGCGTCGTGGGCCGCAAAAAGAAACTCGGGTGCGGCATGTCAGGGCCATCGACAAACTCCGGCACACCCAGTGTGTCCACCTGCCCCGCCGCATTGACCACGCTCCAACGTACATCGATGCCCGGTTGCGCCACGAAGGTGTACGAGTGCATGCTGTTGCCGTACGCATCGTGTTGCGGGAACAATTTTTCGGGCGCACCCAAGCTCCAGAAATGAACCGTTTGCGAGGGCCCGGTTTGCGGCGTCAGCCACATGGTTTGGATGGCGTAGCGAAGCGCTTCGCTGTAGCGGTAGTCGGTGGTGTGCTTGACGTTCAACTTCATGGCTCACACCTTAACAGCAAGTCATGGCAGCAAACCAGCCACCCTTTGCTACGAAAAAAGAAGCGCTCAATGCGTGCTCGGAACCAGAAACTCCCGGCTGATGTGCGCGCCAATTTCGTTGACCCGGTCCAAAAACTGGGTCAAAAAGGCATGCAGACCAGTGGCCAGAATTTCGTCGATCTGCGAGTACTGCAAATCAGCGCGCAGCTTGCCGGCCCGGCGCCGCGTCTCGCTGGCCGGGTCGCTGCTCACCATGGCCAGGTTGCGCATGACTTCATTGAGACAGCCCAGCAGCGAACGCGGCATGTCGGGCCGCAGAATCAACAACTCGGCCACACGCTCGGGGCGGATCACATCTCGGTAGACCTTGCGGTAGACCTCAAAGCCTGAGACGCTGCGCAAAATAGCGCTCCAGTGGTAGAAGTCGTACTCCTGGTCTTTTTCTTCAGCCAAGCCCATGAAGTCGCTCTGCACTGCATGGAACTTCACATCGACCAGACGCGCCGTGTTGTCAGCACGCTCCAGAAAAGTGCCCAGCTGTAAAAAATGAAAGGCCTCGTCTTGCAGCATGGTGCCCTGCGTGACGCCGCGCGACAGGTGCGAGCGGAACTTCACCCATTCAAAAAACTGCGCCGGCTCGCGTTCGAAGTCACCGCTTTGAAGCATGCGCAACACTTCCAGGTAGGTCTGGTTTTGAGTTTCCCAGACTTCGGTGGTCAGCGAGCCGCGCACGGCACGCGCGTTTTCGCGGGCGTTTTGCAGGCAGGAGATGATGCTCGACGGGTTCTGCTCGTCACGCACCATGAAGTCCATCACGTCGATCGGGTTGATGCTGTGGCCGGGGTACTTGGCTTCGTAAGCGGGCTTGAGCTCGCTGATGCTGAGCAAGCCCTGCCAGCCGGCTTGCGCCACGGCGTTCGACTGCGGCAGCAGCGAGGTCTGGTAATTGACGTCGAGCATGCGGGCCGTGTTTTCGGCGCGCTCGGTGTAGCGGGACATCCAGAAGAGGTGGTCGGCAGTGCGGGAGAGCATGTGTATCTTTCCTTGCTTAAATCGCGGGCGTGTCTTCGAGGATCCAGGTGTCCTTGGTGCCGCCGCCCTGCGAAGAGTTGACCACCAGCGAACCGTCTTTCAGCGCCACACGCGTCAGCCCGCCGGGCACCATCTGCACCTCTTTGCCGCTCAGCACAAAGGGACGCAAATCAATATGGCGCGGCGCAATGCCGCTTTCTACATAGGTCGGGCAGGTAGACAGGCTCAGTGTGGGCTGGGCGATATAGCCCGACGGGTTGGCCAGCAGTGCGCGCCGGAAGTCTTCAATCTCGGCTTTGGTTGAAGCCGGACCGACCAGCATGCCGTAACCACCGGCGCCGTGCACTTCTTTGACCACCAGGTCTTTCAGGTTGTCCAGCGTGTACTTGAGATCATCGTCGTTACGGCACATGTAAGTCGGCACGTTGTTCAGGATCGGTTTTTCGCCCAGGTAAAACTCGATCATCTTCGGCACGTAGGGGTAGATCGACTTGTCGTCGGCCACCCCGGTGCCAATGGCATTGCACAGCGACACATTGCCGCTGCGGTACACATTCAAGAGGCCGGCGCAGCCGAGCGTGGACTTGGGCCTGAAAGCCAGCGGGTCTAAAAAGTCGTCGTCCACGCGGCGGTAAATCACATCCACCCGCTTAGGGCCGCGCGTGGTGCGCATGTAGACAAAGTTGTCTTTGACAAACAAGTCCTGGCCTTCGACCAGTTCGACACCCATTTGCTGCGCCAAAAAAGCGTGCTCAAAGTAAGCCGAGTTGTACATGCCCGGCGTTAGCACCACCACCGTGGGCTCGGCCGTGGCGGGCGGCGCCATCTGGCGCAGGGTTTCGAGCAGCAAGTCGGGGTAATGCGCGACCGGCGCCACGCGGTTCTGGCTGAAGAGATCAGGAAACAGCCGCATCATCATTTTGCGGTCTTCGAGCATGTAGCTCACGCCGCTGGGCACACGCAAGTTGTCTTCGAGCACGTAGTACTCGCCCTCTCCCTGGGCGTTGGCAGCGCGCACGATGTCAATGCCGCTGATGTGCGAGTAAATGTTGCCCGGCACATCGACACCCATCATCTCGGGGCGGAACTGGGCGTTTTGAAAAATCTGCTCGGCCGGCACCACGCCGGCCTTGATGATGTCTTGCCCGTGGTACACGTCATGGATAAAACGGTTGAGCGCCGTGACGCGCTGCACCAGGCCTTGTTCCATGCGGGCCCATTCGTGGGCGGGAATGATGCGGGGGATCAGGTCAAAGGGAATCAGGCGTTCGGTGCCGGCGCCGTCTTCGTCCTGTTCGCCATACACGGCAAAAGTAATGCCGACGCGCCGGAAAATCATTTCGGCCTCGGCCCGGCGGGCCTGCATGGCATCTGCCGGTTGCTTGGCCAGCCAGCGCTGGTAAGCCTCGTAATGCGGGCGCACGCTGGCGGGGCTGGCGTTCATTTCGTCAAACATCGGTCGGCTCATGGACTGCAATCTCCGGCTTTTTTAACTCTGATCTTTGCTTTTAAGCTTAGCAAGTTATGAGCCAGTAATCGCTTTAAACCCCGAATTGAAGGCTTTCGACAGCAGCGAAATACAAAAAAGGCTTCAGGGCGCCGCCGGCAAGCGGTGCTGCCAATAGCGCAGGCCCTGCTCGCGCTGGCAGGTCCATTCGGCAGGCCGGGCACTGTGCCAGCCCAGGGCGCCGCAGCCTGGTGAGTACAGCACTTGAATGCCCCGCTCGCGGTAGCGCTCCAGCACAGGCAGGGCCGGGTGGCCGAAGCGGTTGCGGTAACCCGTTTGGGCCAGCGCCAGACGGGGCTGCACGGCGTCCAGAAAGCCGGCGGTAGACGATGTTTTGCTGCCGTGATGCGGCACCAGCAAAAAATCAGCCCGCAGGGTGGCGCTGTTCACCAGCATCTTCTCTTGCGCCGCTTCGATGTCACCCACCAACAAAGCATGGACACGGCGCTGCGGCGGGCCGGCCGAAATGCGCAGCACGCAACTCATGGCGTTGGGCTTGAGGCGGCCCTCGTAGTCGGCAGGGCCTGGATGCAGAATTTCAAAATTAACGCCGTCCCATTGCCAGCGCTGGCCGGCCAGGCAGCGTTGACCCGGTCGACGTTGTTGCAATTCATGCGTGTCCTCGATAGAGCTGAGCAGCCCCGCCTGCGGCTGCATGGCCAACACGGCGGCAGCGCCACCCACGTGATCAGTATCACGGTGACTCAACACCAACGTATCAAGCTTTTCGCCCAGAGCCCGCAGCAGCGGCACCAGCACGCGATGACCGGCATCGCTCTCGCGGGAATAGCGCGGCCCGGCGTCGTACAGCAAAGCATGGCCGGCGGTGCGCACCAGCACCGCGTTGCCCTGCCCGATGTCGGCCGCCAGTAACTCGAACTCGCCCGCCGCCGGCCGCAACGGCTGCCACAAGATCACCGGCAGCAGCAGCGGCACGCCCAGCACACGCCAGTGCCAGGGCAGGCGCATGACCAACAGCAGCCCGCCGGCCACACC
>CANNNH010000060.1 GCA_947505915.1 Comamonadaceae bacterium | reverse complement strand
GGCCGGCGCGCCGCGCGTGGTGCCCTTCGGGCCGGTGATGGTGGCGCCCGTCATCATGGCCTTTGGCAACACCGAGCAGCAAGAACGCTTTTTACCCGGCATTGCCAGCGGCGAGGTCTGGTGGAGCCAGGGCTACAGCGCGCCCGGCTCGGGCTCCGATCTGGCCTCCCTGAGATGCAAGGCCGAGCGCCAGGGCAAGCACTACATCGTCAACGGACAAAAAACCTGGACCACACTGGGCCAGTACGGCGACTGGATTTTTTGCCTGGTGCGCACCAGCAGCGAAGGCAAGCCGCAAACCGGCATTTCTTTTTTACTGATCGACATGAAGTCGCCCGGCGTGACGGTACGGCCCATCGTGCTGCTCGACGGCGAGGCCGAGGTCAACGAGGTGTGGTTCGAGAACGTGGAAGTTCCCGCTGAGAACCTGATCGGCGAAGAAAACAAGGGCTGGACTTACGCCAAGCATTTGCTCAGCCACGAGCGCACCAACATCGCCGACGTCAACCGCGCCAAGCGCGAACTCGAGCGCTTAAAACGCATCGCCAAAGCCGAAGGCGTGTTCGACGAGCCGCGCTTTCGCGATGAGATCGCCAAGCTTGAAGTCGATGTGGTGGCGCTCGAAATGTTGGTGCTGCGCGTGCTGTCAGCCGAGAAAACCGGCAAGAACTCGCTGGACATTGCCGGCCTGCTGAAAATCCGCGGCAGCGAACTGCAGCAGCGCTACACCGAACTCATGATGCTGGCCGCCGGCCCTTTCAGCCTGCCCTTCATGGCCGAAGCGATGGACGCCGGCTGGCAAGGCGACCAGGTTCACGGTGGGCTGGGCGGCTTGGGCGGCTTCCCGGGCGGGGCGCTGCACTGCGCGCCGCTGGCATCGACTTATTTCAACATGCGCAAAACCACGATTTACGGCGGCAGCAATGAAGTGCAGCGCAACATCGTCGCGCAGACCGTGCTGGGCTAAGGACAAGACCATGGACTTCGATTTTTCTGACGATCAAATGCAACTGCGCGAGGCAGTCAACAAATGGGTTGGCAAGGGCTACGACTTCACGCGCCGCCGCGGCATTGTGCGCGCCGGCGGCTTCTCATGCGAGGCTTACACCGAACTCGCTGAACTCGGCCTGTGCGGCCTGTACATTTCAGAGGCGCACGGCGGCATGGGCATGGGCCCGGTCGAGGCCATGGTGGCCATGGAAGAGTTGGGCCGCGGCCTGGTGCTGGAGCCGCTGGCCCACGCACTGATTGCCGGCGCTGTGATCAATGCCTGGGCGCCGGACGCCGTCAAAACGGCCTGGCTGCCCCGGATTGCCGCCGGGCAGGCGCTGGTGGTGCTGGCGCACCAGGAGCGCGCCGCGCGTTACCGGCTGGACCTGTGCGCGACCCTGGCCGCTGAAAATAAAGAAGGCACTTGGCACATCAGCGGCAGCAAGTCTGTGGTGCCCGCTGGCGACCAGGCCGATGCCTTTTTGGTGCCCGCCATGGCCCACGGCCGGCAGGCGCTGTTTCTGGTCGAGCGCGCAGCGTCCGGTGTCAGCACGCGCGGCTATGGCACGCAAGACGGCAGCCGAGCCGCAGAGCTGCAACTCAGCGATGCCGCAGCCACACTGGTCACAACCGACGGTCTGGCGGCACTCGAGCACGCGGTGGACATCGGCCTGGCCGCCGCCTGCGCGGAAGCCGTGGGCGTGATGGACCGCACGCTGGCCATCACCGTGGACTACATGAACCAGCGCAAACAGTTCGGTGTGGCCATCAGCAGTTTTCAGGCGCTGCGGCACCGGGTGGCCGACCTCAAGATGCAGCTGGAGCTGGCCCGCTCCATGAGTTATTACGCCAGCCTCAAGCTGCAAGAGCCGGCCCTGGAACGTCGCGCGGCCATGGCCCGCGCCAAGTACCAGATCGGGCAGTCCATGCGCTTTGTCGGCCAGCAGGCAGTGCAGTTGCATGGGGGCATTGGCGTGACCGACGAGTACATCGTGAGCCACTGCTTTAAAAAACTCACGCAACTGGAGATCACTTTCGGCGACTCCATTCACCACTTAGGCGAGGTGTCGGCCCGGATGCAAGACACGGCTGGCGTGTTTGCCTGAAGTGCAGAAAAAACTCAGCCCAGCAGCCGCGAAGAGCGGGGCACATGCGCCATTAAAAACTCCATCTGGTCGGCCAGAATGCGCCGGTTGCGCAAGATGAAGTCTTCCCACAAGCTGGGCACATAGGGCGTGAACAGCAGCGGCATGTTGGCCTGCTCGGGCGTGCGACTGCTTTTGCGGTGATTGCAGGCGCGGCAGGCGGTGACCACGTTCATCCAGTTGTCAATGCCTTGCTGGGCAAAGGGAATGATGTGCTCGCGCGTCAGATCTTCTTCATGGAAATGGTTGCCGCAGTAGGCGCAGATATTGCGGTCACGCACAAACAACTTGCCGTTGGTCAGGCCCGGCATCAGATCAAACGGGTTGATATTGGGCACGCCCCGTGTGCCGATGATGCTGTTGACCGTGATGCAAGACTGCTCGCCGGTGCGGGCATTGTGGCCGCCGCGAAACACAGCCACTTGCGCGCCGGCCTCCCAGCGCACATCACCGGTGGCGTAATGCAACACGGCTTGCTCCAGACTGATCCACGATTGTGGCAATCCCTGTGCGGACAGCTTCAAGACTTTCAAACGAACCTCCATGGGCGTTGGAAACCGGCATTGAGCATCAGGCCCGGTCAAGGTCGCATGGTCTGCGCACCCCGCCGTTAATGCACCAATATACAGGCAATTGATGTCAGCGCCCCGGCGCGCAGCCCGGGGCCATGCCGGCCGCACGGGTGGCCGGCCACAAAAAACGATAATGTGGGCAATGAAAATCTTTCGCGGCCACCAGCACCCGGCCTTGTCCCAGCCCTGCGCGCTGACCATCGGCAACTTTGACGGGGTTCACCGTGGCCACCAGGCCATGCTGGCGGTGCTCAAAAATGAAGCCCGGCACCGCGGCCTGCCGGCCCGGGTGATGACTTTCGAGCCCCATCCGCGTGAGTACTTTTCGCCCCGGACCGCTCCCACCCGCATCTCGACCCTGCGCGACAAGCTCACCGAGCTGGCACGCTGCGGCATCGACCAGGCCGTGGTGTTGCCCTTCAACGCCCGGCTGGCCTCGCAAAGCGCGGCCGCCTTCATTGAAGACGTGCTGGTCACAGGCCTGCAGGTGCGCTACGTGCTGGTCGGTGATGATTTCCGGTTCGGCAGCCAACGCGCAGGCGACTACGCCATGCTGGACGCGGCCGGTGCCACAGCCGGCTTTGAAGTCGCCCGCATGGACAGCTATGAAGTCCATGGCGAGCGCGTGTCCAGCTCGGCCGTGCGCCTGGCCCTGGCCCAGGGCCAGATGGACACTGCCAGTGGCCTTCTAGGGCGGCCTTACAGCGTCTCCGGCCATGTGGTGCACGGCAAAAAGCTGGGCCGCGAGCTGGGATTTCGCACAATGAACATCGCATTTCGCCACGACAAGCCCGCAGCCACGGGGATTTTTGTGGTGCGCACCCACGGTCTGGGGCCTGAGCCGGTAGACGGCGTGGCCAGTCTGGGCATACGCCCCACGGTGGAAGACGCCGGTCGCGTGCTGCTGGAAGTGCACTGCCTGAGCTGGCACAGCCAGACCGGGCTCGACAGTGCCTACGGTAAAATCGTTCAGGTGGAACTGCTGCACAAACTGCACGACGAGCTCAAATACGACGGCCTGGAGGCGCTGCAACAAGGCATCGCCCGGGACTGTGAGTTTGCACGGGCTTACTTTGCCTCCAAGCACACCCCAACCAGCCGGCAAACCACGAGCGACCGAATTTAGACGATCTCGCCCCTGCCGATGGCCGAGTGCGCCACCGAGGACTTAACGCAGCAAGCCCCTCCCCGGGGCTGAATTTTCCAGCCTTGAAGCTTTCCCCCAAACCGCCATGTCCGACAACAAAACCGATTACCGCAGCACCCTGAACCTGCCCGACACGCCCTTCCCGATGCGCGGCGACCTGCCTAAGCGCGAGCCGGGCTGGGTCCAGGCCTGGGAAGACAAAGGCATTTACAAAAAGCTGCGTGACGTGCGCCTGGGCGCACCGAAGTTTGTGCTGCACGACGGACCGCCGTATGCCAACGGCAAAATTCACATCGGCCACGCCGTCAACAAAGTGCTCAAGGACATGATCGTCAAAGCGCGTCAGCTCAAAGGCCTGGACGCGGTTTACGTGCCGGGCTGGGACTGCCACGGTCTCCCGATCGAAAACGCCATTGAAAAATTACACGGCCGCAATCTGCCACGCGACGAGGTGCAGGCCAAAAGCCGCGCCTTTGCCAGTGAGCAAATCGTCGGCCAGATGGCCGACTTCAAGCGCCTGGGCGTGCTGGGCGAATGGGACAACCCGTACCGCACCATGGATTTCGGCAACGAAGCCAATGAAATCCGCGCGCTCAAACGCATCATGGAGCGCGGCTTTGTCTACCGCGGCCTCAAACCTGTGTACTGGTGTTTTGACTGCGGCTCTTCGCTGGCCGAGTTCGAGATCGAGTACGCCGACAAAAAATCACAGACGCTGGACGTCGGCTTTGCCTGCGCCGAGCCCGACAAGCTGGCCGCCGCCTTCGGCCTAAAGAGCCTGAGCAAAGAAGCTTTTGCCGTGATCTGGACCACCACCGCCTGGACCATTCCGGCCAACCAGGCGCTGAACCTGAACCCGGCGCTCGAATACGCGCTGGTCGAGACCGAACGCGGCCTCTTGGTGCTGGCCTCGGTGCTGGTCGAAAAATGCCTGGCGCGCTATGCACTCACGGGTACGGTCCTGGCCACCACCTTAGGCGAAAAGCTGGGCCTGATCAACTTCAAGCACCCGCTGCACGACGTGGCCGACGAGCACGGCGTTTTCGGCTACAAGCGCTTTTCGCCGGTCTTTCTGGCCGACTACGCCACTGCCGACGACGGCACCGGCATCGTGCACTCTTCACCCGCCTACGGGGTGGAAGACTTCAACTCCTGCGTCGCCAACGGCATTGCCTATGACGACATCCTCAACCCCGTGCAGGGCAACGGCCGCTATGTGGACGAACTGCCTTTTTTTGGCGGCTTGAACATCTGGAAAGCCGCACCGCTGGTGATTGACAAACTGCGCGAGCACGGCCGCCTGTTTGCCACGCACGACATCGTTCACAGCTACCCGCACTGCTGGCGCCACAAGACGCCGGTAATTTACCGCGCGGCAGCGCAGTGGTTCATCCGCATGGACGCCGAGAGCAAAGGCAACGAAGGCGTTTTCGCCAAAGACAAGGCCAGCAAAAGCTTGCGCCAGCTGGCACTTCAGGCCATCGACGAAACGCAGTTTTACCCCGAGAACGGCAAGACCCGCCTGCGCGACATGATCGCCGGTCGACCCGACTGGTGCATCAGCCGCCAGCGTAACTGGGGCGTGCCGCTGCCCTTTTTCATTCACACTGCCACCGGCGAGCTGCACCCGCGCACCATGGAGATCATGGACCAGGCTGCCGCCATGGTGCAAGCCGGCGGCATCGAGGCCTGGAGCAAGGCCACGCCTGAATCCATCATCGGCGCTGACGCACCCGACTACCTTAAGTGCACCGACATCCTGGATGTGTGGTTTGACTCCGGCACCACGCACGACCACGTGCTGCGCCACAGCCATGCAGCGCAGTCCGCTTGGCCGGCTGACCTGTACCTCGAAGGCCATGACCAGCACCGCGGCTGGTTCCACTCTTCGCTGCTCACCGCTTGTGCCATGTACGACCACGCGCCCTACAAGGGCCTGCTGACGCACGGCTTCACCGTGGACGGCAAGGGCCGCAAGATGAGCAAGAGCGAAGGTAATGTGGTGGCGCCGCAGGAAGTCAATGACAAACTGGGCGCCGAAATCATCCGCCTGTGGTGCGCCTCGACCGACTACTCGGGCGACCTGGGCATTGACGACAAAATCCTGGCGCGCGTGGTGGACGCCTACCGCCGCATCCGCAACACGCTGCGTTTTTTGCTGGCCAATGTGAGCGACTTCAACCCGGCCACCGACAGCGTGCCGCTGGCGCAAATGCTGGAGATCGACCGCTACGCCTTAAGCCGCGCAGCCGAGCTGCAAGCCGACATCCTGGCGCACTACGAGGTGTATGAATTCCACCCGGTGGTCTCCAAGCTGCAGATTTACTGCAGCGAAGACCTGGGCTCTTTTTACCTCGACATTTTGAAAGACCGGCTCTACACCAGCGCGCCCAAGTCGCTGGCCCGGCGCAGCGCGCAGACTGCCCTGCACCAGATCACGCACGCCATGCTGCGCTGGATGGCGCCTTTCTTGAGCTTCACCGCCGAAGAGGCCTGGGCCGTGTTCGGCGCGTCTGAGTCGATCTTCATGGAAACCTACACCGAGTTCGGCGCGCCCGACACAGCCCTGCTGGCCAAGTGGACGCGCATCCGCGAGTTGCGCGATATCGTCAACAAGGACATCGAAGCCCTGCGTGCTGACGGCAAGGTGGGTTCATCCCTGCAGGCCGAAGTCACGCTGGGCGTCAACGCCGAAGACCATGCGCGGCTGGCCAGCCTGGGCGAGGACCTGAAGTTTGTTTTCATCACCTCTGTGCTGAAACTGCAAGCTGCCCAAGAACTGAACGTGACATCCAGCACCAGCAGCAGTGCCAAATGCGATCGCTGCTGGCATTACCCCGGCGACGTGGGCCAGGACACCGCACACCCGACGATCTGCGGCCGCTGCATCAGTAACCTTTTTGGTGCCGGCGAAGTCCGCCGGTTTGCCTGATGGCCAAGGCTGGCTTGTCTCCATCCACCGGGGCCATGCTGCCCTGGCTGGGGCTGGCGCTCATCCTGCTGATCGCTGACCAGTTCACCAAGGTGCTGATTTTGGGCTTTTACCAACTCGGCGACTCCAGCCCGGTGACCAGCTTTTTTAATATTGTGCGCGTGCACAACAGCGGCGCAGCGTTCTCTTTTCTGGCCTCAGCCTCGGGCTGGCAGCGCTGGTTCTTCACCGCCGTTGGCGTGGGCGCGGCGGTTTTCATCATTTACATGCTGCGCTCGCATCCGGGACAAAAGTTGTTTTCCTTCGCCCTAGCCTGTATTTTGGGCGGCGCCATAGGCAATGTGATCGACCGCCTGCTGCACGGCTACGTGGTGGATTTTCTAGACTTTCATTACGCCGGCACACACTTCCCGGCCTTCAACATCGCCGACAGCGCGATCTCCATCGGCGCCGCCTGCCTGATCCTGGACGAGCTGTTGCGCGTGCGCCGCGCACGCTGAAAAAACAGCCGGAAGATGGATTCCTGCCCCCCGATCAGGTCGAGGGCAGGCTCCGCAGGAATGACGGCTCTTATCCGTCATCCTCGCGAAAGCGGGGATCCATCCCGCCCCGTCATCCTAGCGAAGACAGGAATCAATCCCCTCCCGTCATCCTCGCGAACGCGGGGATCCATCCCTGCCCCGTCATCCTCGCGAATGCGGGGATCCATCCCCTCCCCGGTTTTTACAGCGTCAAGATGGTGCAACCCGTGGTCTTGCGCGCTTCAAGTGAGCGGTGGGCTTCGGCCACATCAGCCAGGGGGAAGGTCTGGTCGAT
The DNA here is from genome assembly GCA_947505915.1 of Comamonadaceae bacterium. The sequence continues at coordinate 208 of CANNNH010000060.1, read as the reverse complement.
GGCGATCTTGACCTTGCCGCTGGTGACCATGCCAAACAAGTCGTCGGCCATGGCTTGTGTGCGCTCGCGCGTGGCGATGTGCGTGAACAGCGTGGGGCGCGACACATAGAGTGAGCCTTTGGCGGCCAGCAGGCCGAGGTCCAGCGGTTCGACCTTGCCCGAGGCATTGCCGAAATTGGCGAGCAGGCCAAAGGGCTGCAGGCAGTCG